>DATKCC010000375.1:0-2380 GCA_035513375.1 Thermoanaerobaculia bacterium
CCTGGCAGAGGAGCCCGAGGATACGGCGGGGATCCTCCAGCAGGTCGAGGGAATCGACGACCGGCGGCACCCGCCCGGTCTCGCGGCGGACCAGCTCGAACAGCTCGCTCTGCTGGGGAAGGCCGAGCTCCTCGGCGGTGAGCTCCGGGCGAACTTTGGCGTACGACAGGATCACCGCTCCCGGCTCGCGGATCAGGAAGCAGTTGGTGAGCCCGAGGACCCAGCGGCGGCCGATCCCGGGGAGCAGGTGATGGGTCATGTGCTTTTGGTACCAGATCGACCTGCCGTCGGGCACCGGGCCGCCGAGCCAGTCGGCGACCTTCAACCAGTCGGTCTCGTAAGCGGCGACGATCTCGTCGCGGGCCGGGTGGTCGAGCCCGGTCTCCAGGAGGTAGTGGGCGTAGAGCGGCTCGTCGGTGACGAAGGTGTCGGCCCGCGCGCCCCAGGAGCGCATCAGGGCGGTCGAGACGTTGCGGGGCCCCGACCACATGGCGATGTTCATTGCGTCATTCCCCCCCGGCCCTCCCCGGTGCGGCAAGCCGCACCCTACGCTTCAGAGCTTCCGGTGCGGCAAGCCGCACCCTACGCTCTACTCCCGGTGCGGCAAGCCGTACCCTACGGCACTCAGCACGGTAGGGTGCGGCTTGCCGCACCGTGGCCGCTTCAGTCCCATTGGGGCAAAGGCGTCCCCTCCCGCCCCGTCCGCTCGGCGAAGAGCTCTTGGAGCCGGCGGGTCACCGGCCCGGCCTCGCCGCTGCCGATCGCCCGGCCGTCGACCTCCAGGACCGGCGTGAGCTCCCCCATGGTGCCGGTCGTGAACATCTCGTCGGTGCTCCACACCTCGCCCAGGGTGACGTTGCGCTCGACGGCCGGGATCCCCACCTCCCGGGCGATCGCCAGCACCTTGCGCCGGGTGATCCCGGGCAGGCAGGAATCGGCGCCGGGGGTCGTCAGCTCACCGCGCTTGACCAGGAAGACGTTGGTGGCGTTGGTCTCGGCGACGAAGCCGTGGACGTCGAGCATCAGGGCGTCGTCGGCGCCGGCGTGGTTCGCCTGGATCTTCGCCAGGATGTTGTTCGCCAGGTTGTTGTGGTGGATCTTCGAGTCGAGGCACCCGGGGGCGTTGCGCCGGACGGCCGAGGTCACCAGCCGGATCC
This sequence comes from Thermoanaerobaculia bacterium, assembly GCA_035513375.1. Classification (GTDB taxonomy): domain Bacteria; phylum Acidobacteriota; class Thermoanaerobaculia; order Multivoradales; family DATKCC01; genus DATKCC01. The sequence continues at coordinate 1,158 of DATKCC010000375.1, forward strand.
CCCGCCGGTCGTAGACCGGCTCCTTCCACTCGGCGAGGACGATCAGGCAGGGCCCGGAGCGATTCAAGGCGGGGCTCATCCCGGAGGTGACTTTCTCGCCGCGGGTCAGCGTCAGGCGGATATGGACGCCGTCGCGCATCCGGTTCGCCTTCAGGGTCTCGAAGATCGCCGCCACGACCTCCGCGCGCGGCGGCACCTCGGCGAAAGCCATCGCGCGGGCCGAGTCGAAGAGGCGGTCTAGGTGGGCGTCGAGCTCGAAGACCCGGCCGTCGTAGACCCGGAGGCCCTCCCATATGGCGTCGCCGCCCTGGACCGAGCTGTCGAAGACCGAGACCTTGGCCTCCGCCCGGGGGAGGAGGCGCCCGCCCACCCAGACCTGGATCCCGGCGTTCCGCGGATCGGGGAGCTCCGGCGAGCGGGTCGTCATCGCCAGGGATGTTAACCGCTTCCTGGGCGGCCCGTAGTAGCGGGTGCAAGGCGGGCTCGTCGGATGGTCCGGCGGGCCTGTGGGGCCGAGAGGCCCATCGAGAGGGGAGAACCACATGGAATACATCGCGCCGGTGCTCATCCTGATCACCATCTTCACCGCGATCGTTTGGATGGTTCGCACCGTGGCCGTCAACCGCCGGCTGCTCCAGATCGCCAAGCTCCAGTCGGAGATGCAGACCCGCCTGCTCGAGAAGTTCGGCACCAGCCAGGAGCTGGTGACCTACCTGGAGAGCTCGGCGGGGCAGAAGTTCCTCGAGTCCGCGACCATCGAGCGGCGCAACCCGTTCGGGCGGATCCTGGGCTCGATCCAGGCCGGCATCGTGCTCACCATGGCCGGCCTCGGCTTCTTCTTCCTCCACGGCCGGTGGGACCGGGCGGAGGAGGGCTTCCTGTTCCTGGCTACCATGGGGGTCGCCCTCGGTGTGGGCTTCCTGCTGTCGTCGGCCGCGGCCTACTTCCTGTCGAAGTCCTGGGGCCTCCTCGACGGGGGCGGTGACGCCCGGGTCGAGATCTGAGCGGGGAGCGACCCTGACCTGGGGCGGCCGAACCGCCGTTCCAGGTCGTCTGTCATGCTCTGGAGCCTTGCAGCCTCAAGCCCCGGCCCCGGCGGCCTGGTGTCCGGAGAACCGGTCGCCGGGGTCGCCTCCCGTGGCCCGCGCCCGTCGCGAGAGGAGGCGTCCACGGACGAAGCCGCCTTCCAGGGATTCTACGAAGCCACCGCCCGGCCGCTCTGG
>DATKCC010000376.1:0-6148 GCA_035513375.1 Thermoanaerobaculia bacterium
TCGTATCGGTCGAGGGTCACGCTGCCGCTCGCCGAGGTGCTGGCGCAGGCGAGCTCGCCGGGGTCGACCGCCGCCGCCTCGAGGGCCGCGAGCACCGCTCGTGCGACGGCGCCGGCGGCCGAATCGGGGTCGCTGCCCCGCGCCGGGTCGAACGCCGCGCCCTGGCCCAGGATCTCGCCCAGGATCGGCGCCCCGCGGCGCGCGGCCGACTCCGCCGGCTCGAGAACCAGCAGCGCCGCGCCCTCGGCCGGCGCGAAGCCGTTCCTCCGGGCGTCGAACGGCACCGGCCGCGCCGGACCGTGGCCGTTCGCGTTACACAGGAGCCCGGCGCGGCCGAAGCCGAGGAAGGACTCGAGGCAGAGCTCGTCGGCACCTCCGGCGAGGAGCGCATCCGCCTGCCCGCCGGCGACCAGGCCGGCGGCATAGCCAAGGGCCTGAACCCCGGCGCCGGTGCCGCCTGCGACCGTGGCGTTGACCCCGCGGAGGCCGTGCCAGATCGCGGCCTGGCCGGCCGCGGCGTTGATCACGCTATTGGCGAAGTCGAACGGCTTGACGTAGTTGGGCCCGGCGGTCAGCGCCCGGCGGTCGAACTCGGCGATCGTTCGGACGCTGCCGAACATGGTGCCAAGCACGAAGCCGACGTCCGCCAGCCGGCGAGCCTCGCGACTCCAGCCGGCGGCCGCGAGCGCCAGCTCGGCGGCGGCCACCGCCAGACGGCCGGTGCGATCGAGGGGCCGGAAGTTCCCCTCGCCGACGTAGGTGGCCGGGTCGAAGCCGCGCAGTTGACCGACCAGCGGGTGGGCGAGCGGAGAGTGCAGGCCGGCCAGGTCCGGGTCCTCCGGGGGGCCGAGGGCGTGCTCGCCACGGCACAGCGCGGCGTGGAGCGCGGCCGGCGAGTCGGCGAGCGGTGAGACGACGCCGGCGCCGGTCACCACCACCCGGCGCAGCTCGACCGGCTCGAACGACCCCCGGGCGCGGCTCACGGCCGGTGCTCCCGGAAGATCACCGACGCGTTGTTGCCGCCGAAGGCATAGGCGTTGTTCATCGCCACCGAGACGGCGAGCTCCCTGGCCTCGTTCGGCACCACGTCGAGGTCGCACTCGGGATCCGGCTCCTCGAAGTTGACCGTCGGCGGCACCCTCCGCGTCGCCACCGCCAGCGAGCAGGCGATCGCCTCGAGCGCCGAGGCGGCGCCCATCGTGTGCCCCAGCATCGACTTGATCGACGAGATCGGCACCCGCCGGCCCCGCTCGCCGAAGACCCGATGGACAGCGAACGCTTCGCAGCGGTCGTTACTCGCAGTGCCGGTGCCGTGCGCGCTGATGTAGGAGACGTCGTCGGGGGCGAGCCCGGCGGCGCGGAGCGCCCGCTCCATGGCGCGGGCCGCGCCGTCGCCCTCCGGGTGCGCGCCGGTCATGTGATGGGCGTCGCAGGAGAGGCCGTAGCCCGCGACCTCGGCGTACACGTTGGCGCCCCGGGCGAGCGCCCGGTCGAGGGGCTCGAGCACCAACACCCCCGCCCCCTCACCCGGGATCATGCCCTTGCGGTTGCGGTCGAACGGCCGGCAGAAGTCCGGCGAGATCGCCCCCAGGCGCGAGAACCCGGCATAGGTGATGCGCGAAAACGAGTCCGCCCCGCCGGCGAGCATCAGATCGGCGCGGCCGGCGGCCAGGGTGTCGGCAGCGAAGGCGATCGCGTAGTTGCCCGCGGCGCAGGCGGTCGGGATCATCGCGTTGACCCCGGCGAAGCCGACCTCCGCGGCAACAGCAGCGGCGATCGAGTGGCAGGGGTAGCGCTCCATGAACTCGGGGCCCACGCTGGCCAGGTCGCCGGCCACGTAGCGGTCGTCGAAGGACTCGACCTCCCGCGGCTCGCCCGAGGTCGTGCCCATGGCGACGCCCGCGCGGTCGGGATCGAGCGCCTGAGGGTCGAGGCCCGCGTCGGCCAGGGCGAGCCGCGCCGCTGCGGCCGCCAGGAGCGAGGCCCGGGCGGCGCTCCCCGGGGACAGGTTGCGCACGTGCTCGGCGGGCTGGAAGCCGAGGATTTCGCCGCCACGGTCCGCGGGGTAGCGGGAAGCGTCGAACGAACGCACCGGACCGGTGCCGGTCCGACCGGCGAGGAGGGCCTGCCAGAAGGCCTCCCGGCCGATCCCTACCGGCGACACGGCGCCTAGCCCGGTGACGGCGACACGCCGGTTCACGGTCAGGCGACCTCCGTCTGGATCGACTTCTCCCGGAGCCGCTCTTCGACCAGGGCGAGGGTCTGATCGACCGAGTCGAGCCCGCGCATCCTCTCCTCGGGCAACTCGAGCTTGAACTCGTAATCCACGTCGACGCCGATCTCGAGCAGGGAGAGCGAGTCGAGCCCCAGCTCGACGGTGAACGAGGTGGCGTCGCCGATCTCGGCGGGGTCGATATTGGTCACGTTGGCGATGATCGACTTGATCCTTTCCTTGATCTGTGCCCTCGCTACCATCGCTGACTCCTCCTTGCGTACTTGATCCGTGTTCCACATCAATTCATACCCGCATGGCAAAAGGTTGATTCTTCCAAAGACAACTCGCCCGCTCCTGGCGGGTTCTCTGCGGAACGCGTTCCGCGGCCCTGCCGTTCCGGGACGCCTCGAGTCGATCTCTCCGCTCTGCCCGTCCTGGACTGCGAGTCCGACCCCACCCATTTCGCCCTCGAGCCCTTCCAACGCTCATCGCACCGAGAACTCCTCACCAGGCCCGGATCAGCACCACCAGGGCCGCCGGCCCCACGCGATAGCTACAATTTCACCAAGTTCAATATAAAGATCATGCAACATAGCCGAAGAGGCCGTGCCGGGCGAATGCACAAAGCATAGTACACGAGCTGCCGGGGCCACGAAGTGACGAATCGGCGGCGCCGGCGTCGGTCGGATAGGCTCCTACCCGACCATGACCCTCCCCCCGTTCCGGCTGGAACGCTACTTTGCTCGCTATGAGTTCGCCGTCGAGCACCTGCTCTGCGGGTCGGACTGCGAGAGCGTCACGGTCGGCGAGCTGCTGGAGCTCGAGCCCGGCGCCGGCGACGCCTTGCGGGGGATGCGGCTGGGCTACACCGAGGCGCCCGGGTCGCCCGAGCTGCGGCGGGAGATCGCCGGCCTCTACGAGACGATCGAGCCCGACGACGTCCTGGTCTTCTCCGGTGGCGAGGAAGCGATCTTCGCTCTCATGCACGCCGGCCTCGAGCCCGGGGAGCGGCTCTTCGTCCACTTTCCAGCCTACCAGTCCCTCCACGAGGTGGCCCGCGCCCGGGGCTGCGAGGTGGTCCTCTGGCGGGCCCGGGAGGAGGACGGCTGGGCTCTCGACCCCTCGTTGCTCGGGAGGAAGCTCCGCCGCTCCGGCGAGCCGGCGAGCCGGGCGGTGGTGATCAACTACCCACACAACCCGACCGGCGCGCTCCTCGGCCGCGAAGCGCTCGATGAGTTGGTCGGTCTCGTCCGCAAGGAGCGGCTGCTCTTGATCTCGGACGAGGCCTATCGCCTGCTCGAGTACGTCGAGAGGGACCGCCTCCCGGCCGCCTGCGACCTCGAGGAGACCGCTGTCTCGCTCGGGGTGCTGTCGAAGTCGTTCGGGCTGCCCGGCCTCCGGATCGGCTGGGTCGCGACCCACGACCGGCAGCTCCTCGAGCGCCTCGCAGGCTTCAAGGACTACTTGACCATCTGCTCGAGCGCCCCGAGCGAGCTCCTGGCCGCCCTCGCCCTTCGCCACCGCCATCACCTGGTACGGCGCAATCGAGAGCTGATCGAGGTCAACCTCGCTCTGCTCGACGACTTCATGGATCGGCGCCGTGACAGCTTCGAGTGGGTGCGCCCGGCCGCCGGCCCGGTCGCCTACCCGGCGCTCCGGCGCGGCGAGGGCGCCAACGCCTTCTGCACCCGGCTCCTCGAGCGGACCGGCGTCCTCCTCCTCCCCGGTAGCGTATTCGACGAGACCGACCACCGCCATGTCCGCATCGGCTTCGGCCGTAGAGGCTTCGCCGAAGGGCTGGCGAGGCTCGACGAGGCGCTGGAGGCGTGGTGAGACGGAGCTCGAGCGGAGCCCGTAGGGCTCACCCGGTCTCCTCCTCCAGCTGCACCGCGGTGCCGTAGGCGAGAAGCTCGGCGGCGCCGGTCATGACCATCGAGGTCGAGAAGCGCATGTCGACGACCGCATCGGCGCCGAGGCTCCCGGCTTCCTCCACCATACGGTCGATCGCCTGCTCCCGGGCCTCGGCGAAGAGCTTGGTGTACTCCGAGATCTCGCCGCCCACCAGGGTGCGCAGCGCGGCGGTGATGTCCCGGCCGATGTGCCGGGCGCGGATGGTGTTGCCGCGAACGAGGCCGAGGGTGCGGACGGTCCGGCTGCCGGCGATGGACGACGTGGTGGTCACGATCACTTGAGGACCCTCCGATAGCGATCGGTCCGGAGCGTCCGGAGCCGGTCGGCGAGAACCGAGAGGAAGAGCAGGACCGGCCCCGCGGCCAGGGAGAATACGGCGACCTTGACCCAGAGGTCCTCGGGGGCTCTGGCGAGCTGCCAGACGGCGAAAACCGTGATCGCCCCGAGCCAGCCGACGATCAGCGTCCAACCGGCGCGCCGGGCGAGAAAGCTCGCGGCGCCCCGGGGGCGCTCGTCCCACTGGTCGTCCGCTGGCGGCCGAAAGGGGGTCGCACGGGTCGCCTCGCGCAGCCGGGTGAGCTCTGCGAGGAGCGCCCGGCAGGAGGGGCAGTCCTCCAGGTGGAGCCGCACTCTCTGGGTCTCGCCCTGGGTCAGCTCGCGGTCGAGGTAGCCGGAGAGCAGGGTCTCGTCGAAGCCGATGGGGCAGCGCTCAGGCATGGTGCTCACCTCCTTCGAGCGCTCGGCGAAGCGAGCGGCGGGCGGCGTGGAGCCGGGACATGACCGTGCCCACGGGGATGGCGAGGACGGCGGCGATCTCCTGATAGGAGAGGTCCTGGTAGTCCCGGAGGACCAGGATCTCGCGGTGCGCCGGGCTGGTCTCCTGGAGCGCCCGCCAGATCCGGCGCTGGAGCTCGCGGTCGGCCGCGCGCTCCTCCGGTCCGGCGGCGGCGGCCGGGGCTTCGGCGTGCCCTTCGTCCAGGAGCGCGTCGAGGGAGATGGTCGGCCGGGCGCGGCGACGGCGGCGTATGTCGAGCGCCCGGTTGCGGACGATCCGCGCGAGCCAGGGGCGGAGCGGCCGCGACGGGTCGAATCGGCCGAAGCTCTCGAACAGGCGAATCAGCGAATCCTGGGCGGCGTCGAGCGCGTCTTCCGGGTCCCCCAGGAGCTGGAGCGCCAGCGCGTAGGCCGGCCCCCGGCAGCGCCGAGCCAGCTCCTCCCGGGCCTCCCTGTCCCCTGACCGCGCCCGGACGACCAGGCCGGCGTCGTCGAAGCCCGAAGCGGGGACCGCTGACCCGGCGACGGCCCTGGTCATGGTGGAGGGGTTCATGATCCGCAGTACGTGGAAGCCGTGCCGCCTATTCGCTCGGCGGGTCAATCGAAGAGGGGTAGCTGGGCGCCGGCGGGAGCGCGGAAGGCGGCGGCCGAGAGCTCGGGGCGGGGGCGGTCGAGGCCGTAGCGGCGCCGCGACTGGCGGAAGAGGGCCGTGACCTGCTCGGCGAAGGGGCCCTCGCCCTTCATGCGAGAGCCGAAGCGGGGGTCGTTGAGGCTGCCCCCCCGGAGGCCCCGTACCCGGTTCAGGACCTTTTCCTTCCGGTCCGGGAAGTGCGCCCCGAGCCACTCTCCGAACAGGCCCGCCACCGCCCCCGGAAGCCGGAGCATCACGTAGCCGGCGCCGACCGCGCCGGCCTCGGCCGCCGCCTCGAGGATCCGCGGGATCTCGTGGTCGGTCAGGGCCGGGATCACCGGCGCCACCATCACCATCACCGGCACCCCGGCTTCGGCGAGGCGCGAGATCGCCTTCAGGCGCTCCCGGGGATGGGGCGCCCGGGGCTCCATCCGGCGGGCGAGCTCGCCGTCCAGCGTGGTCACGGAGATCGCCACCGCCGCCGCCCCGTGGCGCGCGAGCTCCGCCAGGTGGTCGGCGTCCCGGGCGACGAGCGCGCTCTTGGTCACCACCCCGACCGGGTTCCGGGCGGCGGCGAGGACCGCCAGGCAGCGCCGGGTGAGCCCGAGCTTGCGCTC
>DATKCC010000377.1:0-5292 GCA_035513375.1 Thermoanaerobaculia bacterium
CCCCGGGGCGAGAAACGGCGCCTGGCTCATCGACTCCATGCCGCCGGCCGCGACCACGCGGTAGTCGCCGCAGCGCAGATCGTTGGCGGCGATCATCGCGGCGCGCATGCCCGAGCCGCAGACCTTGTTGAGGGTGACCGCACCGGTCGAGACCGGGCAGCCGGCGCCGAGGGCCGCCTGGCGGGCCGGCGCCTGCCCCTGGCCGGCGGTCAGGACGCAGCCCATGTTGACCTGGTCCACCTGCCCCGGCTCGAGCCCGGCGCGCTCGATGGCGGCCGCGAGCGCCCGCGCCCCGAGGCGGTGGGCCGACACCTTGGCGAACACCCCTTGGAACGACCCGATGGGCGTGCGGGCGGCGCTCAGGATCACGATGTCGTCCATCTGGGCTCCTCTGGAGGTGTTACGGGGACGCCGGAGGGTTCGTCCCGAAGCAGGCCAGCCGGGCGGGGGGATGCTAGCACAGGGGGAGGGGGTGGAAAGGGGTCATCGGAGCGGAGGTCAGCGGCGGGAGTCGGTGGTCGCCGGGGGGCGGGGTGGAGCGGGGCGTCCCTGATCTATAATGGTTCCGTTTTGGAACCAAGAGGAGACCACCGATGCCCGTCAACCTGTCCATCAAGAACGTCCCCGACGAGGTGGCCGAGCGGCTGCGCCGGCGAGCAGAGCGCTCCCATCGGTCCCTTCAAGGGGAGCTCATGACGATTCTCACCGAAGCTGCGGTGGCGTCGTCGGAACGGCTCTCGATCCAGGAAGCCCGGCGGCGCGTGGCGGAGCTCGGTCTTCGGATGCCGCCCGAGTCCGCGGCCATGGTCCGCGAGGATCGGGATGCGCGCTGAGGCACGGGCCTGGGCCCGGGTGGTCGACGCCTCGGCCCTCGGCGCCGTCTTCTTCGACGAACCCGAGGCCGATCAGGTCGCCGACCGTCTCAAGGATGTGGTCGTAGTCGCGCCCGCCCTCCTCCGCTTCGAGCTCGCCAACATCTGCTGGAAGAAGATCCGGCGCCACCCAGAGAAGCGCGACGCCCTGATCGCGGCGCACAGCGTGGCGGAGCAGGTGGAGATCCACGAGGTGGAAGTCCGGTTCCGCGAGGTGCTGGAGCTCGCCGAGTCCGAGGGGATCACCGCCTACGACGCCAGCTACCTCTGGCTCGCCCGGCTGCTCAACCTCGAGTTAGTCACCTTGGACGGGGGGCTCGCGACTGCGGCTGCGAGGCGGCCCGATGAACCCAGGCCGGCGGGCTCGCCGTGAGCGGTCGGTCTTGGGATTGAACGGTGCTTCCATCGAATGAGCGGCCCGTTCTGCGAATGAACCGTGAGGTGCGAGACTCTGCCTACGCCTCGCGTTACTAGACTGCTTCCGAAGCGGACTTCCGTTCGCTGCCAGCTCATGATCACCAACCATGGCCGAGATCGAAATTTCAGACTCAGGCAGTCTCGACTCTTTGATGAGTTGGGCAACGAGTTGAGCTCACAGAACGTGACGCTCGGGAAAGAAGGACCGAATCCTTACTGGGTTACGTCACTTCTGGTCCAGGGAATACCCAGCAAGGCTGAAATTCGTTTCGATGGTGTCGAGCCCGGGGCAAAGGTCGCTACACTGATTGAAATAAACTGTAAGGCCGAGCGCGATGCTCGGGTTCAGTTCCGTGATGTCGTGCTTACCGAGCAATCGGTGGGGGCTTATGAGGAGCCTGAGCACACACTGAGCACCCGGAGTTCCTGAAGCCCTGGCTACATGAGTCGCCTGCTCGCCATCGACTACGGCTCGAAACGGGTCGGGCTCGCGATCTCGGACTCGGAGGGGCTCCTGGCCGTGCCGCTCGAGACCTTCGAGCGGACGGACGACCGGGGGGCGGCGCGGTACATCGCCAGGATCGTGGCGCGGGAGGGGGTGGGGGGCCTGGTGCTGGGGGAGCCGCGGCGGCTTGACGGAACCCGAGGCGGGGCGGCGCTCCGGGTCGCGCGGTTCGCGCGGCGGCTGGAGGCGGCGACCGGGCTGCCGGTGGAGCTGGTCGACGAGAGCCTGACCAGCGTCGAGGCCGAGCGCCGTCTGCGCCAGGCGGGGGTCGACGCGGACGCCGCCACCGGCCGCGTGGACGCGGTGGCGGCCCAGATCCTGCTCGAAGAGGTCCTCGCCCGGCGGCGCCGGTCGGGAACGTAGAATGCCTGCCTGATGCGCCTTGCGAAGGCCCTAGGCTGCCTCGCCGTCCTGGTGATCCTCGCCGCGCTCGCGGCGGGCGTGGCCGCCTGGTGGGCGTGGACCTCCCTCGACCGGCCCTACGGCTCGGGTGAGGTCGTGGAGGTGGTCGAGCCCGGGACCGGCGCCGGCCGGGTCCTCGAGCGGCTCGAGCGCCGGGGCGTCCTCCCCGACGCCCGCCTGGCCCGGGCCTACCTGGTCTACGCGCTGGGCGACCCGCCGATCCACGCCGGCGAGTACCGCTTCGAGCTGCCCATGACCCCTCGCGGAGTGCTCGACAAGCTGGTCCGCGGCGACGTCGTTCTCCACCGGCTGACGGTGGTCGAAGGGCTCACCCTGGAGGAGACCGCCGAGGCCCTCGCCCGGGCCGGCTTCGGCGAGCTCGATGCCTTCCTCGCCGCGATGCGGGACCCTTCCCCGGTCGCCGACCTCGACCCCGAGGCCGAGAGCCTCGAGGGCTACCTCTTCCCGGAGACCTACTCCTTCCAGCGTGGGACGAGCGAGCGCGAAATCGTCGCCAAGCTGGTCGAGACCTTCAGGCGGCGCTTCGAGGATGGGGTGCGGCCGCTCATGACCGGCCCGCGGACGGTTCGTGAGCTCGTGACCCTGGCGAGCATCGTCGAGAAGGAGGCCCAGGTCGAGGAGGAGCGGCGGCTGATCGCCGGGGTCTACGCCAACCGGCTGGCCGCCGGGATGGGCCTCTACGCCGACCCGACCATCATCTACGGCTTGAAACTTGAAGGCACCTGGGACGGCAACCTCACCCGCGAGCACCTGGCCTGGGACTCGCCCTACAACACCTACCGCCGCGCCGGGCTCCCCCCCGGGCCGATCGCCTCGCCGGGCCTGGGGAGCCTCCGCGCCGCGGCCGACCCGGCGGATGTGCCCTTCCTCTACTTCGTGAGCCGCAACGACGGTAGCCATGTCTTCGCCGAGACCCTCGCCGAGCACAACCGCAACGTCGAGCGCTGGCAGAAGGAGTACTGGCGCCGGCGCTGGGCCGAGGAGCGCGAGGCCCGCCGGGAGGAGAAAGCGGGCGCGCCTTCGCCGGGTTCCGATTGACAGCCGCTAACCCCTGGTGTATCAAGGGAGTTGGTTTCCATACCGGGGGCGATGACTCAGCGGCGGAGCGCCGGATCTCCGCCGGCTCGAAGGAGAGAGTGCCGTATGAACACTCGGGAAGAGTTTGGCAAGTACCTGCTGCTGAAAAAGCTGGCGGAGGACCCGCTGGGCGAGACCTTTCGGGCCGGAAGCGTAGGCCAACGCGGTCTCGAGCAGGTCGTGCTCCTGCAGGTCTTCAATGGCACCGGCCTCGACGCCGAGCGGCTGTGGAGCGTCCTCGCCTCCCGCAAGGAGGTCCAGGCGGCCCTGAAGAGCCCGAACATCGGCAACGGGGTCGACGCCGGGCGCGTCCGCGGCGTGTCCTACGTGGCCTACGACTACATCTCGGGCAAGGACCTCGGGACCCTGTCGGCGCAGGCCCAGCGGGAGAGCTCGCCCTTCCCGACCGACCACGCGCTGATGATCGGCGACCGGATCGGCCTCGCCCTGACCGCCGCCTACGAGACCCGCTTCGGTGGCGAGCGCGTCATCCACGGGATGGTGACGCCGCGCATGGTGATGATCTCCAACGAAGGGGAGACCCGGCTGCTCGGCTTCGAGGCGGGGCCGGGGCTGGCCGCTCAGGCGGCCGCTCTGCCGCCGGAGATCCAACTCTACGTCGCGCCCGAGGTCCGCGCCGGCGCCGCGGCGGACAAGGGCTCGGACGTGTTCTCGCTCGGAGCGATCCTGTTCGAGCTCCTGACCGGCAAGGCCCTGCCGGTCGCGCCGGCCGGGGACTACCACGCGGTTCTCGCCCAGGCGCGCCTCGCCACCGAGGGTAAGCCCCTGCCCCAGCCGGTGGCCACCCTCATCGCCCGGAGCCTCGCGCCGCCGGAGGAGCGCATCCCCGATGCCCCGAGCTGGCACAAGGCGCTGTCCCGCCTCCTCGCCGAGGGCGGCTACAACGCCACCACCTTCAATCTCGCGTTCTTCATGCACAACCTCTTCCGCGAGGAGATCGAGCGCGAGTCGAAGGAGATCGAGGCTGAGAAGACCCTGGAGATCCCGGGCCGCCGGACCGCCGTGGCGGCGACCGGCGCCGAGACCATGAAGCTCCCCCAGGCGGACGTGCGCAAGGCCGTGGCCGCGCCGCCCCCAGGGGCGCCTACCCCCGCCGACGACACCGCCGCGGTCAAGGCCCGCTACGCCCTCAAGGGGGAGGAGGGCGAGGTCCCGTCGAAGAAGTGGCTGTGGATCGGCCTCGCCGCTGCGGTCGTGGCCGCCGCGCTCGGCGTCGGCGGCTGGTTGATGCTCTCCGGCCGTGGCGCCGACGAGCCGACCGACGCCGAGGCCGAGGGTGCCGCCGAGCTGCCCGTTCCCGCACCGGAAGCCGCCGAGCCCGAGGAGCCGGCCGGACCCACACCGGAGGAGCTCCAGGCGCAGATCGACGCCACGTTCGACGAGCGGGCCAAGGCCATGGAGGCCAGCTTCAAGGCCGAGGCCGACAAGCGGATCGCCGTGCTCCAGCGCCAGCTCGATGCGGCCGAGGAAGAGGCGGCCGACCGCTCCCAGCGCCTCGAGGAGGCGCGCAAGGAGGCCGAAGCCGCGCGCCAGGCCGTGGCCGAAAAGGAGGCCGAGGCCAAGACCGCAGCGGCCGCTCCGGCCACCAAGGGCGATCAAGTCGCCGCGAAGACCCCGCCGGCACCGGCCGGCCCCGCGGTGGCGCCGGTCGCCGGAGCCGAGGCCGTGCCCGCACCGGCCGTGGAGCCGGAGCCGGCCGCGCCCAGGCCCCAGACCGCGCCGGCCGAGCCCGAGATCAAGCGCGGCCAGCTCGTGACCGCCGGACCCGGCGTCATCCAGCCGCGGCCGACGCGCCGCGAGCCGCCGGCCTTCCCGCCGGCCGCGGCGCGCCTCAATCGGGAGGCGACGGTCACCGTTCGCGTGCTGGTGGACGAGACCGGCAAGGTGATCGAGGCCGAGATCGAGGGGCGGAGGGCCGGGATGGGCTTCGACGAGGAGGCCTTGAAGGCCGCCCGGGGCTCGACCTTCGAGCCGGCG
>DATKCC010000378.1:0-4469 GCA_035513375.1 Thermoanaerobaculia bacterium
CCGAGGCCTCGGTGTAGTAGACCGGCCGGCCGTCCCGGGCGCGGGCCACGAGCACCGCGTGGAGGGTGAAGCCCCGGCCGGCCTCGATCTCGACCGGCCCGGCGACCGCGGCCTCTTCGCCGTCGGGCTGGACCGCGACCCTGGCCGCGACGAGCTCGGGCGCGAGGCTCGCTTTCGCCCGGGGCCAGAGGACCAGGACGGCCACCACCGCCGCCGCGACCCCGATCACGACGGTGACGATGCGGCGAGTGGGGTCCACAGCGGCGGGCGCCGGGCCGGCTAGTCGGTGAGACGCGGCTCGAGCTCGGCGAGTCGGCCGACCACGTCGCGGTAGTTGGTGTTGACGCCGTAGGCGTCGACGAAGGCGTGGTAGGCCGCGGTCCGGTCGCCGGCGGCAAGCTGCGCCTCGCCCAGGTCGTAGAGCAGGCCCAGGCGGTCATCGTCCGAGATCTCACCGGCCTGGAGCCCGCGCTGGTACCACTTGACAGCGAGCTCCGGCAGCCCCTTCTCGCGGAAGCAGAGGCCCAGCATCGAGGCGCAGGACACCAGGAAGCTCGGCTCCTTGGCGGCGAGCTGGAACTCGCCGATCGCCTCGTCGAGGAGGCCCATCTCGCGGTAGGCGATGCCGAGATTGAAGTGGGTGTCGAAGTCCTCGGGCGAGAGGCTCTCCGCTACGCCGCGCTTGAACCCTTCGACGATCTCCTCGAGCGACTGCTCGCTTGGGCCCACCAGGAGCTCGTCGCCGCCGAGCCCCTCGGCCGAGAGCTCATGCTCGAGCTCGGCGCCGAGGTCGAAGAAGTCGCCCTCGTCCTCGAGCGCCTCGAGCTCGCCGCCGGCGGCCGAGACCTCGTCGAGCCAGCTCACCGCGCTTTCGTCCGGATCGGCGGCCGGCGAGGCCGCGCGGGCCGGCTCCTGCTCCGCGGAGGGCCCGGGCTCGGCCGGCGGTGCCGGAACGTTGCGGCCCTGCCGGCTCTCGCCCTGGTCCAGCTCGGCGCGGAGGCTGTCGCCGAGGGCCCGCAGGGGGTCGACCGGCCCGACCGGCTCTTCGGCCGCGGCCACGAGCTCGGCGCTCGGTGCGGGGGCCGCAGCGATCGGTTCGGAGACATCGACCGGCGGCGCCGGTGCTGGCTCATCGGCTGCCTCCACGGTGGGCGCCGGCTTGCGCCGGCGGCCCAGAACCTGGCCCGCGAGATCGGCGAGCGCCGCATCCAGGTCAGCCAGGCTGCGCCGGCGCTTCCGGGGGGCTCTCCGAGCGACCTCTTCGCCGACGGTGCCCACCGCTTCCGGCTCCTCCGCCGCCGCAGCCCGCTCTTCGGGTTGCGCCTCCGGTGCCGACTCCTCGGGTGCCACCGCGGCGGGTGGGCGGGCGGGCGCCGCTTCCGCAGGCCCGGCCTCGTCGAGGTCGAGCTCGAAGCCGGGCGACTCCTCCCAGGGGATCTCGGGCAGCTCGAAGCGCTCGTCGTCGAAGGAGAGCTCGATCTCGAGCGCCTCCTCCGGCGCCGCAGCTTCCGCCTCTACGGAGCCCTCCAGGGCAGCCACCGGCTCCGCAGCTTCCCCTTCGGCGGGAGCCTCGGCGGCAGCTTCCGGCGCCGCAGCTTCCCCCTCTGCAGGGGCTTCGAAGGCAGCCTCCGGCGACGCGCCCTCCCCTTCGTCGGGAGCTTCCAAGACGGCCTCCAGCCCGAGCGTCGCCGGCGGCTCCTCCTCGACGGCCTCGGGTTGGAGGCCCACGGACCCCAGACGGTCCCGCACCTCGGGCCAGATCTCCCGGTCCGCCAAGCGCTCGGCCACCTCGCTCATCCGTGCCGCCACCGCCGCTGCCCGATCGTGGCGCCCGGCATCGAGGTGGATCCCGATCATCAGCCGGAAGGCCTCGAGGTTGTCGGGCTCCCGCTGCAGCAGCTCGGCCAGGCGCTCCAGCGCCTTCTCCTCGATGCCGTACTTGGCCAGCACCTCGGCCTCGGTCAGCAGATCCTCCGGCTCGCTCACGCGCAGGGGTTGGACCTCTGCCGCGGTGCGCTCGAGCAGGTCGTGGTCGAGACCCGCTTCGAAAGCGGGCGCGGTGGGCGCCTCCTCCACGGCTCCGAGGAGCTCCGGGCCGTCGGCGTCGAAGTCGAGCTCGAACTCGAAGGTCCCGGTGTGGGTCGGCTCGGGCGCCCCGCCCGGCTCGGGATCCGCCGCCACTTCGGCGACCCCGGAACGATCCCGGTCCTCGATCTCTTCGGCCGGAGGCGCCAGGTCCGCCGCAGGCTCGCTCACCTCCGCTGCCCGATCCGCCGCGGTTGCGACCGCTTCCGCCACGCTGCCCGCGCCGGCCTCGGGCGCCTCCGCCGCGCGGTCCGGCAGGCCTGCGATCCGCGCGACCCGCTCCGCCTTCGGGTTGCGGGCGACCGCGACCGCAAGGAAGTGCGCCGCCGGGCCCACGTGGCCGCTCTCCTTGAGCTTCAGGACGGCGTCGGTGATGAATCCCAGGTCCTCCGGATCGATATCGAGCGCGCGCTCGAAGACCCGGGCGGCCTCAGCACCCTTGCGGTGCTGCAGCATGAGCTCGGCGATCGCCCGATACTCGCCCATCGCCTCCTCGAACCGCTCCTCCCGGCGGTAGAGCTCGGCGAGCCGGACGTGGTGAGAGGGGTCGTCGGGCTCGAGCTCGGCCATCCGGCGGTAGATGGCGATGGCGGCGGCGGAGCGGTCGTGCTTGAGGTAGTAGTCGGCGAGCACCTGGTACTGGGTGCGCGCCTCGTTGACCATCCCCTGGCGGTGGTAGAGATCAGCGAGCTTCTCGTAGACTTCGAGCAGGGTGGGGTCGAGCTTGATGATCTTCTTGTAGATCGCGATCGCCTTGACGAAGAAGCCGTCGCCGGCGTACTGCTCCGCGATCTTGGTGAACAGGTCGATCGCCTCGTTGTTGCGGTTGATCCGGGCGTAGAGGTCGCCCACCCGGTTCAGGGTGGAGATGTCGTTGGGGTTGTCCGCGAGAAGCTTTCGGTACTCCTTGATCGCGGCGTCGATCTTGCCCCGGGAGACATAGCGCTCCGCGTTCTGGACCACCTTCTCCCGCGAGACGGCCATCAGGCCACCCCCCTGCCGCCGCGCACGGCTCCGCCCGGCGGGGGGTCAGACCCCGCGAGCGATGCGAGGGCCCGCGCGCGCTCGGCCACGAACGAGCTCAGTCGGCGGCCTGGTCCTGGCGCTCCTCGATCCGCGCCGCCTTGCCGCGCAGGCCCCGCAGGTAATAGAGCTTCGCCCGCCGCACCTTGCCGCGCCGTACCACCTCGACCCGGTCCACGTTGGGCGAGTGGAGGGGGAAGATCCGCTCGACGCCGACACCGCCGCTGATCTTGCGCACGGTGAAGGTCTCCCGGGTGCCGCCGCCTCGCCGTCCGATGACGACCCCCTGGTACACCTGGATCCTCGACTTGTCCCCCTCGACCACGCGAACGTGTACGCGCACGGTGTCGCCGGGCCGGAACTCGGGTACGGCGTCCTGGCGAAGGTACTGCTGTTCGACGTCCTGGAGCTGGTTCATGGCTGTTTCCTCAGGCTGCTCGCCACCGCCCATTCGCGGGCGAAGGCCCATTATTTCCAATCGTTGAGTCGCATTCAAGGCAGCAGGCGGTTCAGGCTCTCCCACCTGGCCCGCGGCCCCTACATCCCCTCCCGCACCCCTTCCCGGGCTCGGAGCCTCTCGAGCTCCTTCTCCTGCTCCGCCGTCAGCTCGGCCGCGTCGAGCAGATCCGGGCGCTTCTCGAAGGTGGCCCGGACAGCCTCGCGCTCCCGCCAGCTCTCGATCGCCGCGTGGTCGCCGGAAAGGAGCACGTCCGGTACCCTCGAGCCCTCGACCTCCGGCGGCCGGGTGTAATGGGGGTGGTCGAGGAGCCCCTCGCGGAAGCTGTCCTCGCGCACGCTCTTATCCAGCCCCACGACGCCCGGCACCTGGCGCGACAGCGCTTCGATCAGGACCATCGCCGGCAGCTCGCCCCCGGAGAGGACGTAGTCGCCGATCGAGACCTCCTCGTCCACGGCCAGCCGGCGCACCCGCTCGTCGATCCCCTCGTAGCGCCCGCAGAGGAGGAGCAGCTCCCCGCGGCCCGCGAGCTCTCGCACCTTGGCTTCATCGAGCCGCCGCCCCTGGGGCGAAAGCAGCACCCGCCAGGACCTCCGGCCGGCCGGGCCCTCGCCGGACAGAGCGCGCACCGCCCGCAGCCAGGGCGGCGCCGTCATCACCATGCCGCCGCCACCACCGTAAGGCTCGTCGTCGACGCTCCGGTGCCGGTCCTCAGTGTAGTCCCGAAGATCGTGGACCGCCACCTCGAGCAGGCCGCGCTCGCGGGCCCGCCCCACCAGGCTGGTCGACAGGAACGGCTCGAACAGCTCCGGGAAGATGGTCAAGACCGCGATGCGCATGCCTCGATCAATCCCTCGGGCAGGTCGAGCTCGATCCGGCCGCTCTCGGGATCGACCTCCCGGAC
>DATKCC010000379.1:0-4723 GCA_035513375.1 Thermoanaerobaculia bacterium
GGAACCGTCCTGGACGGCAAGTACGAGGTGCTGGAGCGCCTCGGCGGCGGCGGCATGGGCGAGGTCTACCTGGTCCGACACCTCCATCTCGAAGAGAAGCGGGTGGTGAAGATCCTGCGGGCCGACCGGGTGAGCGATCGCGACGCCCAGAAGCGCTTCCTGCGCGAGGCCAAGTTCGCGACCCAGATCAAGCACCCGAACGTCGCCATCCTCTACGACTACTCCCGTCTCGAGGACGGGAGCTTCTACATGGTCTGGGAGCACATCGAGGGCGAGGACGTGGGCACCCGCTTGAGGAGCGAGGGTCCGTTCGCGCCGAGGGTCGCCCTGGAGCTCGCGACCCAGGCGCTGCGGGGCTTGAACGCCATCCACGTGGCGGGCATGATCCACCGCGACGTCTCGCCCGACAACCTGATGCTGTTCGAAAGCCGGCAGGAGCGGCCGCGGCTGAAGATCATCGACCTCGGCCTGGCCAAGAACCTGGAGGCCGACCCGGACCTGGAGCTCTCCCAGGACGGGATGTTCATGGGCAAGCTCCTCTACTGCGCGCCGGAACAGGCGGGCCTCCACAAGGGCGAGACCCTCGACCATCGGACCGACCTCTACTCCTTCGGGCTCGTCCTCTACGAGATGCTGACCGGCCTGCCGCCCTGGGAGGCCGAGACGCCGCAGGGCTCGATCTTCAAGCGGCTGTCCGAGGACCCGCTGCCCTTGGTCGGAAGGAACCCGGCGGTCGAGGTTCCGCTGCAGCTCGAGCGGGTGGTACTCCGGGCTCTGGCGCGGGATCGCGAGGACCGCTTCCCCGATGCGGTGGCTTTCATCGAGGCGGTCCAGGGCGTGGCGCGCACACTCGATAAGTCGGCCACCCAGGAGGTGCCTCTGCCACCGCCCGGGGCCACCGCGGCTGCCGCGTCGCCCGAGCCCCCACCCGCCTCGGCCGGGACCGCCGAGGCCCGGGCTGCCCGGGAGCTGAGCCGCGCCGAGAAGGAGGCTCTGCTCGCCCGGATCGAGCGGGCGGCGAGGCGGGTCCGCGAGGGCTCGAAGACCGTGGGACGGGTCGAGGCGCTGCTCGCCGGTGGCCGGCTCGATGAGGCGCGGGCGGCGGTGCGACGGCTGGAGGCGGAGGAGCCGCGGGCGCGCTCGCTGCCCGCTCTCCAGGAGCTCCTGGCCGCCGCCGAGGCCCGCGCCGCCGGTGCGCGGCCAGGCGGGCAGCGCGGCGCCGAAGGCCGGCGGCGCGAGGAGGCGGAGGCGGCCTTCGACCATGTGCGGCGGGCGGCGGACGAAGGGCTCCTCGACGAAGCCCGTGCGGCCCTGAAGCACGCCCGGGAGCTGGTGGCCCGACCCGGGGACGACTCGGCGGAAGGCGCGGCCTCGATCCGTGAGCGGATGGCGCTCCAGGAGCTCGAGCGCCGGGTCGCCGCCCTCGAGCGCGCCGCCGAGCTGCAAGCGCGGACCGACGAGGCGGCGGCGATGTTCCAGCGCTACCTGAAGAAGAAGCAGCTCTCCCTGGCACGGCTCGCCTTCGAGACCCTGATCGACCTCTCCCCCACCCACCGCAAGCGGACCGACTTCGAGAGCTGGCTCGGCGTGCTGGCGGAGGAGGTCGAGCAGGAGCGCCGCGCCGACGAGGCTCTGGCCTCCGGCCGAGCGGCCCTCGAGCGCGGGGACTTCCGCACCGCCCGGCGCCACCTGGCTCAGCTCCGGAAGGCGGACGAGGCGCGGGCACCGGCTTTCGACCAGGAGCTGGCGACGGCGGAGCGCGAAGCCGAGAAGAGCGCTGACTTCGACGAGCACCGCGAGCGGATCGAGCGGCTTCTCCAGGGGGCGGAGGTGGCGGACGCCCAACAGGAGATCGAGCAGCTCGCGGAGCTGGGAGCGGCCAGGGTGACGGTCGAGCTCTACCGGTCGCGGCTCGACGAGGTGCGGACGAGCGCCCGCGACGAGGCGCAGGCCGAGGCCTACCTCGAGGCTTTCCGCGGCCGGATCGAGGCCGGCGACTTCACCGGCGCCCGCGAGGTGGCTGGCGAGCTCCAGCGGACCGCACCCGGTGACCCGCGGTCGGCGGAGCTCCTGGCCGAGGTGGCGGAGCTCGAGCGCGCGCGCGATCGCCGCCGTGCGATAGAGCAGGGCGAGACCCAGGTCGAGCGGTTCATCGAGCAGGGAGAGGCCGCCAAGGCGCGGCTCGCCCTCACGGTCCTCCTCCAGATGGCGCCGGAGCACAAGAAGCGCCGGCAGCTCGAGAAACGGATCTCCAGGCTGAAGAAGAGGTAGGGTGCGGCTCGCCGCACCGGACCGTGCTCCGGTGGCCACCGGACGGTGCGGCAAACCGCACCCTACGAGCTGACTCCTGACTCGCGGAGCGCTGCCGTTCATGACCATCACCGACACCGAATCCACCGCCACGGACCGCTTCTCCCGGATGGAGCGCCTGAAGCGCTACGCCTTCATGCGCCTCACCCGCGAGCTCGACTCGCGCTTCGAGTCGCTGCTGCTGACCGGGCGGGTGACCAAGTGGTACAGCGAGGTGGGGAGCGAGGCGACGACCGTGCCGGCCGGCCTCGCGCTCGAGCCCGGCGACGCCCTGTGCACCCTTCACCGGGACCTGGGCGCGATCCTCGCCGTCTACCTCGACCCGGCCCGGACCTTCCCCGGGCTCGGCTTCGAGCCGGTCCGCGGCACGGCCGGCGATCGGCGCCCGGAGCCGGCCCACCTCCTCTACCGCCTGGCGAGCCAGCTCCTCGGCAAGCGCGACGGCTTCTCCGCCGGGGTCGAGCGCTCCTTCCACTACGGCTATCTCGACCCCGAGGCCGGGATCCTCCACCCCGGCATGATCAGTCACCTGGGCTCGATGATCCCGGTCGCGGCGGGCTGCGCCTTCGCTTTCCGGCAGCGGGGCTCGGACCGGGTGGCGCTCAATTTCATCGGCGACGGCGGCACCTCGACCGGCGACTTCCACGAAGGCCTCAACATGGCCGCCGTCTGGCGGCTCCCCCTCGTCCTGGTGATCGAGAACAACCGCTACGCTTTTTCGACCCCGACGAGCCTCCAGTATGCCTGCGAGCGCCTCTCCGACCGGGGCCCGGGCTACGGCATCGCCGCCGAGACCGTGGACGGCAACGACCCGGACGCCGTGGCCGAGGCGATGGCGCGCGCGGTCGCCCGGGCGCGCGCCGGGGAGGGGCCGACCCTGCTCGAGGCGATGCTCGGGCGCATGCGCGGCCATAGCGAGGGCGACGACTCACTCAAGGTGGTGCCGGAGGCGGAGCTCGCGCGCTACATGGCCGAGGACCCGGTGCCGGCCTACCCACGGCGCCTGGAGGCGGAGGGGGCGCTCGACCCGGAGACTCGCCGGGCGATCGACGGCCGGTGCGCGGAGCTGGTCGAGGAGGCCCTGACCCGGGCCCTCGAGGGGCCGGCCCCGGAGCCGGCGACCGCGCGGCGGCCGGTGTTCGCTTCGCAGGAGGCGGGCAGCCCAGAGCCAGGGGCGGCCTCGGCCGATGCGGTGGCGGCGGCAGGCCGGAGCCGGAGCGATGGCCGCGACCCCGGGGAGGCGAGGACCTACGTCGAGGCCATCCATCAGGCCTTGGCCGAGGAGATGGAGCGGGACGGCTCGGTCGTCCTCCTCGGCCAGGACATCGGCGTCTTCGAGGGCGCGTTCCGGGTCACCCGCGGGCTCCACGCGCGCTGGCCCGAGCGGGTCTTCGACACCCCGATCGCCGAGAGCGGCACGATCGGGATCGCGGTCGGTGCGGCGATCCTGGGGCTGCGGCCGGTGGTCGAGATGCAGTTCGCCGACTTCGTCACCTGCGGGTTCAATCAGCTCGTCAACGTCGCGGCGAAGCTCTACTACCGCTGGCGGGTGCCCTGCCCGATCGTGGTGCGGCTGCCGTCGGGCGGCGGGGTCGGGGCAGGCCCGTTCCACTCCCAGAATCCCGAGGGGTGGTTCGCCCACGTCGCGGGGTTGAAGGTCGTCTGCCCGGCGACCGCCGCCGACGCCAAGGCACTCTTGAAGGCCGCCATCCGCGATCCCGACCCGGTGCTCTTCTTCGAGCACAAGTTCCTCTACCGCCGGGTGAAGGAGCCGCTGCCGCCGGCTGAAGTGATCGGCCGCCTCGGCGAAGCACGGGTCGCCAGGCCGGGCCGGGACCTGACGATCGTCGCCTACGGCGCTTCGACCTGGACCGCGCTCGAGGCCGCCGAAGCGCTCGCGGGCGAGGGCGTGGAGGCCGAAGTGATCGATCTGCGGACCCTGATACCGTTCGACGAAGAGACCGTCCTCGCCTCGGTCCGGCGAACCGGCCGCGCCCTGATCGTCCACGAGGCCCAGGTGACCGGCGGCTTCGGCGCCGAGGTCGCGGCGCGAATCGCCGACGGCGCCTTCTCCTGGCTCGACGCCCCGGTCAAGCGCGTCGCCTACCCCGACCGCCCCAGCCCCTACGCCAAGCTCCTCGAGCGCCAGCTCCTGCCCGACAAGGACAGGGTGCTGGCCGCAGCGCGCGAGCTACTGGCGTTCTAGCGGATCGCCTAGGGTAGACCTTGGCCCACCCTACGGCGGGGCGACCTCCTCGGCCTCCTCCTGGAGCGGCTCGGGGCGGCAGGACTCCATGACCGCGTGGGTGTCGTAGCCGAGCCAGGCGATCGCCTCGACGCCCTCGGTCGAGAGGATGGGTGCGGCGAGCTCGAGCGTGCCGCGGTCGTCGCCCTGGCGGCTGGTCAGCTCGGT
>DATKCC010000380.1:0-3138 GCA_035513375.1 Thermoanaerobaculia bacterium
AAGTCCGCTCGGGCCTACCAAAGCAATCCGCGAGCGACCGATGCACAGGCGCGTAGCTCAGCTGGTTAGAGCGCTACTCTCACACAGTAGAGGTCAGCGGTTCGAGTCCGCTCGCGCCTACCACCACCCGGCCGCCGCCCCGGCCGACCGCACCCTCACGACCCGCTGACAGACTCCTCCCCCCCTGTCGGGGACAAGCCGGAGGAAGGAATCATGAGTCCTCAGAAGATCGACCTCACCCTGCCCGACGGATCGGTCAAGACCGTCGAGCGCGGCGCCACCCCCCTCGAGGTGGCGGCCGCGATCGGCCCCGGCCTGGCCCGGGCCGCGGTCGGCGCCGAGCTCGATGGCCGCAAGGTCGACCTGCGCCAGCCGCTTGGAGAGGGCGGGAGCTTCCGGATCTTCACCGGCAAGAGCCCCGAAGCCGGGGAATTCGTCCGCCACAGCGCCGAGCACGTCCTCGCCGACGCCGTCAAGCGCCTCTGGCCGGAGGTCGAGATCGACGTCGGGCGCCAGGACCATTCGGAGAAGTTCCAGTACGACTTCCGCTTCCCCCGGCCGTTCACGCCCGAGGACCTCGAGCGGATCGAGGCTGAGATGACCGAGATCCTCGGCGAGGGGAGCGAGCTCGAGCGGATCGAGGTCTCACGCGAGGAGGCCGAGCGAATCTTTCGCGAGATGGGCGAGAACCTGAAGGTCGAACGGCTTCGGGACATCCCCGAGGGCGACACGATCACGATCTACAAACACGGCCGCTTTCAGGACCTCTGCCGCGGTCCCCACGTCCGCGACCTGTCGCAGATCGGCGCGGTGAAGCTCCTCGCGACCTCCGGCGCCTACTTCCGCGGCGACGAGTCGAACGAGATGCTGCAGCGGATCTACGGCACGGCCTTCGGCTCGAAGCAGGAGCTCGCGGAGTACCTGGAGCGCCAGGAGCAGGCCCGGGCCCGCGACCACCGAAAGCTCGGCCAGGAGCTCGATCTGTTCAGCTTCGACCCTCACGCTCCGGCCTCGCCCTTCTTCCACCCCAAGGGGGCGGTCGTCTACAACGGCCTGGTCGAGTACATCCGCGAGAAGTACCGGCACGCGGGATACGGCGAGACGGTCACGCCGCAGATTCTCGACGTCGACCTCTGGCACACCTCGGGCCACTACGACAACTACAAGGACGCGATGTTCTTCACCGAGTCCGAGGGGCGCCAGCTCGCGGTCAAGCCGATGAACTGCCCTGGCCACTGCCTGATCTACGGCACGCGGCTGCGCTCCTACCGCGACCTGCCCGTCCGCTACGCCGACTTCGGGCGCCTCCACCGCAACGAGAGGAGCGGCGTGACGGCCGGGCTCGTCCGGGTGCGGAGCTTCGCCC
Source organism: Thermoanaerobaculia bacterium (assembly GCA_035513375.1). Classification (GTDB taxonomy): domain Bacteria; phylum Acidobacteriota; class Thermoanaerobaculia; order Multivoradales; family DATKCC01; genus DATKCC01. The sequence goes on from DATKCC010000380.1 coordinate 1,367, forward strand.
AGGACGACGCCCACATCTTCTGCACCGAGGAGCAGATCGAGGACGAGGTGATGGCGGTCGTCGAGATGATCCTCGACCTCTACGACGACTTCGGCTTCAGCGACGTCATGATCGAGGTCTCGACCCGGCCCGAGAAGTCGCTCGGCACGGCCGAGATGTGGGCGAAGGCCGAGGCGGCGCTCGAGGCCGCCCTCGACCGGCGCGGCATCGCCTACCAGGTCAACGAGGGCGAGGGCGCCTTCTACGGCCCGAAGATCGACTTCCAGGTCTCCGACGCCCTCGGCCGCCAGTGGCAGCTCGGCACCGTCCAGCTCGACTACCAGATGCCCGAGCGCTTCGGCCTGACCTACGTCGGCGCCGACGGCGCCGAGCACCGGCCGGTGATGATCCACCGGGCGATGCTCGGCTCGATCGAGCGCTTCCTGGGCATCCTCATCGAGCACACGGCCGGCGCCTTCCCCGCCTGGCTCGCCCCGGTCCAGGCGGTGGTCCTGCCGGTGTCGGAGAAGTTCCTCGCCTACGCCGAGCGGGTCCACGCCCGCCTCCAGCAAGCCGGCCTCCGCGCCGAGCTCGACACCCGTGACGAGAAGCTCGGCTTCAAGATCCGCGAGGCCCAGCTCCAGAAGATCCCGTACATGCTCGTCGTCGGCGCCCGCGAGGAGGAGCAGGGCACGGTCGCGGTGCGGCTCCGGACCGGCGAGGACCTCGGGGCGATGGGGGTGGAAGACCTGATCGAGCGCGTGCAAACCAGGGCCGCCGATCGAAGCCAGGAGTTGTAGGGGAGGAGCTTGTCTCCTCCCCCGCGCCGCAAGGCGCGGCGGTACGGCGCCCTCACCACGGAACACCGAAGAGCACGTAGTGCGGGAGCCGGAGTGCCGGCCGGGCCACCGGCCCGACCAGGGGCGGAGACCAGCTCCGCCCCTACAGTCCACAGATCCGGAGACGGCGGTAGAAGATCGGCCGGGCTTGCCAGCCCGCCCCTCCTCCGCTATCATTCCCTGCCCGCGCCGAGCGCGCCCGGATTTCGTAGGACCCCAGGAGAGACACCCAGGAGATCGCGATGCCCAAGCAGAAGACCCACAAGGGCGCGGCCAAGCGCTTCAAGGTGACCGCCACCGGCAAGGTGAAGCGCGGTCACTCGATGCGCAGCCACATCCTGACCAAGAAGACCACCAAGCGCAAGCGCAGGCTGCGCAAGAGCACCCTGGTCTCCCCGGCGTTCGCCAAGGAGATCAAGGGGATGATCAACGCCTAGCGGGCGCTCCGAGCTCCCTGGCCCAGATCCCAGATCCAGGCCGCCGGTGGATCGAACCTGTCCACCGGGGCCTCCGTCGGGCCCACAGCCGACGCTGTAGCCGCCCGGCCGGTTGACCGCTCCTCCGGAGCAGAAACGAGGTTCGAGAGATGCCACGCGTCAAGCGCGGTCCCCACCGCAAGGACAAGCGCAAGAAGGTCCTGAAGCTCGCCAAGGGCTTCTACGGCAAGAAGCGAAACGCCTACCGCGTCGCCCAGCAGGCGGTCGACCGGGCGCTCAAGTTCGCCTATCGCGACCGCCGCCAGAAGAAGCGGGACTTCCGCAGCCTCTGGATCGTGCGGATCAACGCCGCCTCCCGGGAGAACGGCCTGTCCTACAACCGGCTGATCTCCGGGCTGCGCCAGGCCGGGCTCGGGCTCAACCGCAAGATCCTGGCCGACATCGCGGTCCACGACGCCGAGGGCTTTGCCGCGATCGTCGAGGTGGCGAAGGACGCCCTCGGCGAGGAGCCCGGGCT
>DATKCC010000381.1:0-3218 GCA_035513375.1 Thermoanaerobaculia bacterium
AGGCCCCCAGGATCACGTAGCGCCGGAAGTCCAGGTCGAGCTTCTTCTTCAAGGTCGCCTTGACATCGATCTCGGTCAAGATCCCGAACCCCTCGCCCTGCAGGGCCGCCGTCACCCGCTCGACCGCGTCGTCGTAAGGCAGATCCAACCGCCGCTCGATGCCATAGCTCCGTTTCGTGGTCACGATCGGATACCTCCTCCAGTAGTACCGCCCTGATCGACCTCACCCCGCCCGCACCACCACGACTCCACAGAGTACGTAGGGTGCGGCTTGCCGCACCGTTCCATACGCCGTCGGCGCCGCCCGGTACCCCGCGAGTGCCTCCCATCACCCAGCTAACGTTGGGTGCGGCAAGCCGTACCCTACACTCGCCCGAACGCGCGGGTGGGGGTGGTCGGACCGTTCGAGACCGTCTCGGCGCCCCCGGTGCGGCAAGCCGCACCCTACACTCGCCCGAGCACGCGGGTGGGGGCGGCCGCCGACCCTGACGCCGGTGAGGGGGCCGGGTGCCCCGATCCCGGAGGGCGTCAGCGCCCGCGCTCTTCCAGCCGCTCGCCCGCCCAACCCGTCGAGGCGCGGGCGCTGCCGAGGCGCGAGTAGAACGTCATCAGGGCAAGGTCTCGCGCCGTCCCGCAGGGATCGGGGCACCCGGCCCCCCCCTCCACCCTAGCTCCAAGCCTCGCCCGCCCCACCGCGTCCCGCCCCGCAGCGCCTCGCGCCGCACTCCACCGCGCCCCGCCCCGCAGTACCCCGCGCCGCACCCCACCGCACCTCGCCCCGCTCCGCCCCGCGCTGCCAAAGCTCGCCTCAGTGCCGAAAGTGCCGCACCCCCGTGAACACCATCGCGATCCCGTGCTCGTCCGCCGCCGCCACCACCTCCGCGTCCCGCTTGCTCCCCCCCGGCTGCACGATCGCTTCCACTCCCGCCTCCGCCAGCAGGTCCACCCCGTCCCGGAACGGGAAGAACGCGTCCGAGGCCGCCGCCGTCCCCACCAGCTCCAGCCCCGCCTGGCGCGCCTTCTCGATCGCGATCCCGCACGAGTCAACCCGGCTCATCTGCCCCGCCCCCACCCCCACCGTCTGGACCGCGTTCGCCACCACGATCGCGTTCGACTTGGTGTAGCGGCAGACCTTCCAGGCGAGCTCGAGCGCCCGGCGCTCTTCCTCGATCGGCTGCCGCTTCGTCCGGCAGACCCACCTCGCCGGCTCGTCGGGGCCCGAGTCCGCGGCCTGCCCCAGGAAGCCGCCGTCGACCGAGCGCAGCTCGATGCCCGCCTTGCTCCGTGGGCTCACCCCGTACGGCGGGCACTCCAGGAGCCGCAGGTTGGCCTTCGACCCGAAGCGCTCCCGGGCGCCGTCGGCGAAGCCCGGCGCCACCACCACCTCGACGAACAGCTCCGCCATCGCCTCGGCCAGCTCTTCCGAGGCCGGGAGGTTCAGCGCCACGATCGAGCCGAAGGCCGAGACCGGGTCGCCCGCGAGCGCCCGCTCGTAGGCTTGGACCAGGTCGCCGCCGACGCCGGCGCCGCACGGGTTGTTGTGCTTGACGATCACCACCGCCGGCTCCTCGAGCTGCCAGACGATCTTGCGCGCCGCGTCGGCGTCGAGGAGGTTGTTGTAGGAGAGCTCCTTGCCCTGGTGCTGGACGAAGCCGCCGAGCACCCCGGGGCCGCCGGCCGTGCGGTAGACCGCCGCCGGCTGGTGGGGGTTCTCGCCGTAGCGGGGCACGAGCTCCCGGACGAGGTCGAGGCCGAGCCGCTCCGGGAAGAGCTCGCGGCGCCGGCGCCGGGGCTTCGCCGCCGGCGCGCCCCCCTCGAGCTCCGCGTCGAGCGCCTGCTCCAGCCAGTCCGCGATCCCGGAGTCGTACTCCTGGGTGTGGCGGAAGGCCTTGAGCGCGAGCTCGCGCCGGAGCGCCTCCGGCACCACCCCCTGGTTCTGCTCCAGGCTCTCGAGCACCCGCGGGTAGTCGTCCGGATCGACCACCGCCGCCACCGAGGCGTGGTTCTTGGCCGCCCCCCGGAGCATCGCCGGGCCGCCGATGTCGATCATCTCGACCACCGCCTCGCGCCCCGCTCCCGGCCGGGCCGCGGTCCGCGCGAACGGGTAGAGGTTGACGACCACCAGGTCGATCGGCACGATGCCCTGGTCGTTGAGCTCCTTGAGGTGCTCGGAGCGCGAGCGGTCAGCGAGGATGCCGCCGTGGATCTTCGGGTGGAGGGACTTGACCCGCCCGCCCAGGATCTCGGGCGAGCCGGTCGCCTTCGACACCGGCACGACCGGCACCCCGCTCTCGGCCAGGTGGCGCTCGGTGCCGCCGGTCGAGAGGATCTCGACCCCCAGGCGGGCGAGGCCGGAGGCGAGCTCGGCCACCCCCCGTTTGTCGGAGACGGAGATCAGGGCGCGGCGGACGGGAAACATGGGCTGGCCTCGGGGAGTCGCGTGGCAATCGTTTCAGGGAAACCGGCCGGGAGCCCGGGACCTCGAGTCTCTCGGGCCGGGAGCTGCCTGGCTCGGGTCAGCGGCCGAGGCCGGCCGGGCGGCCGGTACCGAGGCGGGGAACCCGCACGATCAGGTCGCCGCCGCGGACCGGCAGGGCGCTCCGCGGATCGGCGCCCCCGGCCCGGAGCCAAATATAGCGGAGCACCTGGGCGATGTCACTCGCCGCCCGGCTGAACTGGACCGAGGTCACGCCGAAGGCCGTCGAGCGGTCGTCGAACGTCCGCGAGCCGGCTGCGAACTCGATCCGCCGGTACTCGCGGCCGATCAGCGGGTAGAGCGTGCGGCCCCGGGCGAGGGCCTCCCGCGCCAGCGCCTTGACGTGCCGGGGCTCGTCGAAGGGCGCCCGGAAACCGTAGAAGACGAGCGGGAAGCGGGGCTCGGCGCTCTCGGCGTAACGCAGGTAGTCGGCGTAGAGCTCGGACTCCCGCGGGTCGTCGTCGGAGCCGTTGAGCGGGTTGTGGGCGTCGGCCACGAAGTGGGCCACGACGCCGAGCTGGCGGACCACCTGGTCGAAGGGCGCGAGCGAGCGGATCATCGCGACCGCCCGCTCGGTCTCCTCGGCGATCGCCCGGTCGAGCGCGCCCGAGCCGTCCGGGTTCGCCACGTGGCGCTCGGGCGAGCGGTCGCCGAACGGCGCCAGCACCCCGGCCCGGAAGTCGGCGGCGTGGAGCTCGATCTGCCGCGCGAGGTCGGGCGGGGCAAGCCGCGCCGCCTCGCG
>DATKCC010000382.1:0-5406 GCA_035513375.1 Thermoanaerobaculia bacterium
TCCGCTCGACCCGCGACCGGCTCTACTCGCGGCTGTCGGGCTACGTCGACCGCCACCGCCCGGAGCTCTCCGAAGAGACCGTGCCGATGCGAGAGGGGCGCCTCGTCCTGGTCCTCCAGGCGGGCTCCCGGGGCCGCGTCCAGGGCCTCACCCACGGGCGCTCGGCCACGGGGAAGAGCTTCTACTTCGAGCCCTTGGAGGTGGTCGAGGAGAACAACGTCCTGCAGCAGGCGGGCGAGGACGAGGAGGCCGAGCGCCGGCGGATCCTGACCGAGCTCGCCGCGGAAGCTCGCAACGCCATGCCCGAGATCGAGGTCCAGGTCGTCTTCCTCGCCGGCCTCGACCTCCTCCAGGCCGCGACCCGGTTCGCCGAGCGGTGCTCCGGCCGCCTCGCCGAGCCAGCGCCCGAGGGTCGCATCGCCCTCCGGGGCGCCCGCCATCCGCTGCTCGTCCCCGAGCTCGCGCCGCTTCGGGAGGCGGCCCTGGGCCACGCCGGGCACCGGGGAGCGGCCGTACCGCTCGACCTCGATCTCGATCCGGACACCCGGGCGCTGATCGTCACCGGGCCGAACGCCGGCGGCAAGACGGTGGCGCTCAAGACCGTGGGCCTGCTCGCCCTGGCAGCCCAGTGCGGCCTGCCGATCCCGGCCGCCGCGGGCACCCGGCTGCCCTTCTTCCGCTCGGTGGTGGCGACCGTCGGCGACGACCAGGACCTGCTCGCCGACCGCTCGACCTTCAGCGGCCGGCTCCTGCGCCTCAAGGAGGCGTGGGAGAGCGCCGGCCCCGCGAGCTTGATCCTGCTCGACGAGCTCGGCTCGGGTACCGATCCGGAGGAGGGCGCGGCGCTCGCGATATCGCTCCTCGAGGGGCTGCTCGAGCGCCGCGCTCTCGCGGTCGTCACCACCCACCTCACCCAGCTCGCCGCCGCCGCCCTCGAGATGGCCGGCGCCACCTGCGCCGCCATGGAGCTCTCGGCCGCGACCGGCGAGCCCACTTACCGCCTCTTGCCGGGGCCGCCCGGAGCGAGCGAGGCGGTCGCCCTCGCCCGCCGTCTGGGCCTGCCCGCTGAATGGCTCGACCGGGCCGAAGCACGCCTCGGCAGCGAGCACCTGGAGCTCCGGCGGATGCTCGCCGAGGTCGAACGGGTGCGCCGGGAGCTGGCCGACGCCCAGGTCCGGGCCGAGCGCGAGCTGAGGCGGCTCGGCGCCGAGCGCGAGGAGCTCGCCGGCGAAAGGGAGGCGCTCGCGGAGGAGCGCCTGGGTGCGGCGAGAAAGCTCAAGGCCGAGCTCGACGCCTTCCGCCAGGAGACTCGCCGGCGGTTCGAGGGGGAGGTCGAGCGGATCGTCGAGGAGGTCGAAGCGGGCCGCCGGAAGGGGCTCGCCGCTGCCGCGACCGAGCGCGCGTTCGCCGGGGCCCCGGCCTTCCCCGAGGCCGAGCCGGAGGACGCCGGGCCGCTCGAGGTAGGCGCCCGGGTACGCCATCGGGGGTTCGGCTGGGAGGGGGAGCTCGAGAGCCTGGAGCGGGGGCGGGCCGAGGTCCGGGTCGCGGGCAAGCACCTGCGGTGCCGCGAGGAGGATCTGGTTTCGGCTGCAGACCCCGGCGAGACCCGCTCCGGCGCCGGCACCGGGCGGCTGTCGAGAGTCGCGGTCGGGCGGCGAGGAGGGGGGGTCGACGAGGTCGCGGTCGTCCGCGCCTCCGCGGAGGCGCCGGCCGAGCTCCACCTCCGGGGCGAGCGGGTCGAGCCCGCTCTCGAACGCCTGGACCACTACCTCGACCGGGCGCTGCTCGGCCCGCGCCGGGAGGTCCGGATCGTCCACGGCCACGGCACGGGGCAGCTCCGGAGCGCCGTCCGCGAGCACCTCCGGCGCCACCCGGCGGTGGCAAGCCACCGCCCGGGCGCGCCCGAAGAAGGCGGCGACGGGGCGACGGTGGTGGTATTGAAGGGCGCTTGAAGGGGAGTACGGAACACCGCCCCCCGCGGGCCTGTTCAGACTTAGAAACGCGCTGACGCTCATGACTCTGGGCAACGTCCATCTCACACCGCAGCTCGTCCAGGCGGTTCGGGACGCCGTCGACATCGTCGACGTCGTCTCGGACCACACGCGGCTCCAGAAGGCGGGGCACCGGTATCGCGGCCTCTGCCCGCTGCACAAGGAGAAGACCCCCTCGTTCAGCGTCGACCCGACCCAGGGGCTCTACTACTGTTTCGGCTGCGGCAAGGGAGGAGACGCCATCGCGCTCCACATGGAGCTCTCGGGCGACGACTTCCCGGCGGCGATCGAAGCCCTGGCGCGGCGTTACGGCGTGCCCCTGCCGTCGCGCTCCGCCCGCACCGAAGGGGGCCGCCAGCGCCCGGAGCTCGGCCCGGTGCTCGAGGCCGCGGCGGAGCTCTTCGCCGAGGGGCTGCGCCAGAGCGACTTCGCCCGCCGCTACCTCGCCGAGAGAAAGGTCCCGCCCGAGCTCGTCCACCGCTACGGCCTGGGCTACGCCCCGGACGGCTGGCAGAACCTGACCGAGGCGCTACGGCTCGACTTCGGCATCGAGCGGCTCGAAGCCGCCGGCCTCGTCGGCCGCTCGCCGAAGAGCGGCCGCCACTACGACCGCTTCCGCCACCGGCTGATGTTCCCGATCAAGAACCCTGCCGGGCGGATCGTCGGCTTCGGTGGGCGCACCCTGGGCGATGACAAGGCGAAGTACGTCAACACCGCCGAGACCGAGGAGTTCCACAAGGGCTCGCTCCTCTACGGCTTCGACGTCGCCAAGAAAGCGATCCGCGAAGCCGGACGGGCGCTGCTGGTGGAGGGCTACTTCGACGTGCTGGGCGCCGCCGCATCCGGGGTGGAGTGGGCGGTCGCCGGCATGGGCACCTCCTTGACCGGCGCCCAGGCGAAGCTCCTCGCCCGCTACGCCGAGGAGGTGATCGTGGGCTACGACGGTGACGACGCTGGCGAGGGTGCCTTCCGCCGAGCGCTTCCCGGCCTCCTCGGTGAAGGGCTCGCGGTGCGCCGGGCGCGCTTCGGCGCCGGGCACGACCCGGACTCGCTACGGCTCGCGGCCGGGCCCGAAGAGGTCCGCCTGGCGGTCGAGACCGCGGCCGACGCGGTCGAGGAGGAGATCGAGCGCCTGGTGCCGGACGAGGCCCGGCGCGATCCGCGGCTCCAGGCGCGCTCAGCCAAGGAGGTGGTGGCGCTGCTGGCGCCGGTGCCGGACGCCATCTTGCGTTTCGCCTATGCCCGCCGCGCCGCCGAGCGGCTCGACCTGCCGCCCGGGATACTCTCCCGCCGCCTCGATCGCTCCCGCGGTGGCGGCGAGGGCGCCGGGCCGGAGCCCGACGCCGGCCGCGGTTTCCGGGCAGGCCGCGGCGGCGCAGAGACCGGGAATCCTGCGGCCACTGCCGGCGTTGCAGCTCTCCCGGCAGGCGATCCCGCCGTCCCGAGCCTCGAAGACGAGGTCCTCGCCCGGCTGATCGAGCCGGGGGCCGAGGTGCCCCCCGCCGATCGGCTGCCGACTGAGGAGGTGTTTTTCGATCCGGTAACGAGGAATATTTACCGCACCCTCCGCGCTCTATACCAGCGGGACGGCGGGGTGCCCGAGGCGCGTGCGCTGGTCGACGCGCTGAGCGGCAACGCCGAGTCGGTCGCCCGCCTCGCCCGCTACCGGAACGCCGTGGAGTACCCGGCCAACTGCAGGCGCCGCGGCCTTGGCGAGTCGATCGAACGCCTCGAGCGCCGGTGGAGCCAGGAACGCCGGAGGGCTTTGAGCCGCGAGATCGCGGAAGCCAAGCGCGCGGGGGATGACGGCCGGGCGCGCGAGCTGGTCGACCAGAAGCGGAAGCTCGACTTGATCCACTACCGGGGGACCACGGGCGGCGCCGGAAGCGGCGCCTGAGCCCGGGCGCCCGGAGACTGGACCCCCTTCCGCCGCATCGAGCACAAGGAGACGATGTTGGCCACTGCGAGCAAAGTCAAGACGATCGAAGAGAAGTACACCTCCGTCAAGCAGCTCACCGAGCTCGGCCGGGAGAAGGGGTACCTGCTCCACGACGAGATCTACGACATGCTGCCCGACGAGGTCGTCTCGCTCCCGGAGGAGCTCGACGAGGTGTACCTGCGCTTCGACGAGCTCGGTATCGACCTCATCGACCGCCCCGAGCGCTATCAGAACCGGGACGACTTCGACCTCGTCTCGAGCGAGTTCGAGAAGAAGGAGGGCGACGACGGTCCCGACTTCGGCATCCCGGCCCACGAGAAGACCAACGACCCAGTGCGCATGTACCTGCGCGAGATGGGCACGGTGCCGCTCCTCGACCGCGAGGGCGAGGTCGAGATCGCCCAACGCATCGAGCAGGGGGAGTGGCTGATCTTCGAGGCGCTGTCGGAGAACCCGGTCATCCTGAAGGAGCTCATGCACCTCAACGAGCTCGCCCAGAAGGACAAGCGGGTGCTCCACGAGCTGATGGCCGCCGACGGCAACGAGCCTCTGGACTCGAAGGCCGAGGAGCGGATCAAGAGCAATCTCAAGATCTTCGAGCGGATCGCCCGGACCGACGGACGGATCACCAACCTGCGCGCCGACCAGCAGAAGCACGAGGCCCAGTCCGACAGCTGGGCCGCCCTCGAGCGCGAGACCGACCGGATGATGGCGAAGATCGCCAAGGAGATCCGGTCGGTCGACTTCAGCCTCCAGGCCCGCAACCGGATGGTCGAGTTCCTGAAGCGGATCGACCGCGAGTTCGGTGCCTTCGAGCAGGACATCCGCCGGGCCGAGACCGCGCTCAAGAAGGAGTCGAACGGCGAGCTCCAGGCGCTCCACCGGCGCCGGATCGAGAAGTATCGCTCGAAGCTCAAGGAGCTCGAGGGGCGCTACGGCACGACCCACGGCGAGATCGCCGCCACGATCTCCAAGATCCGCAAGGGCGAGCGCCTGTGCGAGCAGGCCAAGGAGGAGCTGATCGTCTCCAACCTGCGCCTGGTGGTGTCGATCGCCAAGAAGTACACCAACCGCGGTCTCCAGTTCCTGGACCTGATCCAGGAGGGCAACATCGGCCTGATGAAGGCGGTCGAGAAGTTCGAGTACCGGCGGGGCTACAAGTTCTCGACCTACGCCACCTGGTGGATCCGTCAGGCGATCACCCGGGCGATCGCGGACCAGGCACGGACCATCCGCATCCCGGTCCACATGATCGAGACCATCAACAAGCTCACCCGCACCAGCCGCTCGCTGGTCCAGGAGCTCGGCCGGGAGCCGACCGCCGAGGAGATCGGTGAGCGCATGGACCTGCCGGCCTCGAAGGTGCGCAAGATCATGAAGATCGCCCAGGAGCCGATCTCGCTCGAGACCCCGATCGGCGAGGAGGAGGACTCCCACCTCGGCGACTTCATCGAGGACAAGAACGCGACCTCGCCG
>DATKCC010000383.1:0-6147 GCA_035513375.1 Thermoanaerobaculia bacterium
GCTTCCTTGAGATCTCATGAGTCCTCCGAAGGGCAGGTGGTCGACGGTCGGCCGCGTGCGGCGGGCCCTCAATCTACCAGACCGCATCCCTTGCGGCCGGGGGTGGAGCAGGCTAATCTGAGCGGGCCCTCATGCTCCTCAGCACGACGCTCCGCGACTGCCTCTATCTGAACTGGGCGCTGCCGGCGCCGGTCCTGCCCCCGGTTCCCGAGCCGCTGCGCCACGACCTCCACCCGGCCGGCGGGCTCGAATGGGGGTTCGCTTCGGCCCTGTTGTTCTTCCAGGAGGGTCTCCGGGTGAGGAGCCTCCCCCTGGTGCGGGTCTCATTCCCCCAGCTCAACCTGCGGTTCAACGTCCTGGACGGCGAAGGCCAGCCGTCGGTCTACTTCTGCCGGATGCTGGCACCTTTGTGGGTCGTGCCTGGGGCTAGGCTGCTCGCCGGCCAGCCGGTTCGGGGAGCGCGGTTGGCCTTCCCACGGCCGTCGCAGGACCCGGACGCCGCGGCGTGGACCTGGCGGGCGGGCGTGGACGGAGCCGGCGGGCTGGCGGTGATCGCAAGACGGGGCGCGCCGCCGACCGGGACGGGGCCGAGCCTGGGTTCGTGGGAGGCGACGGTCGGCTACTTCCGGGAGCGGCGCCGGGGGTACAGCAGCGCAGGTGCGAAGCTCCGGCGCATCGAGACCCGCCACCCGCGCTCGCCGGTCTGGCCGCTGAAGGTGGAGCTGCTGGCGACGGGGCTGGTGGCAGAGGGGCTGGGCCTGGTGGGCGGCGGCGAGGCGGAGCTGGCGGGAGGGTTGCACTCGGCGTGGCTCTGCCCGGAGATGGCCCTGTCTTTCGAGACGGCGCCGGTCGCGCCGTTGGAGGAGCCGGTGCGACAGCGCGTGCCGGCCGCCGGCTGAGGTGTAGGGTGCGGCTTGCCGCACCGACGCGACCTCCCCTTATACGGCCCCGAAACCGTCTTTTGGGCTCTGATACCCTTCGCCGTCATGATCGCCTCGCCGGTGGGTGTGATGACGGTCCTGGTGGGGACCGCGGCATTCTTCTTCTGGCTCGAGCGGGCTACCGGCTGGCGGCTGTTCCGCTACCTGGTCCCCTTGATCTGGATCTACGCCACGCCGGTGGTGCTCCGCAACGTCGGGGTGCTGCCCGAGGAGTCGGCGGCCTACGACCTCCTGGGGAGCTACGGGTTGCCGATGTTCATCACCCTGCTCCTGCTGTCGGTGGACGTGGGGGCGGCGGTGCGGGTGATGGGGCGGGGGATCGGAGTGATGCTATTCGGGACGGCGGGCGTCGTCCTGGGCGCCCCGGTCGGTTACTTCGCGGTGCGTCAATGGCTCGGTCCGGAGGCCTGGAAGGGCTTCGGCACCCTCGCCGGGAGCTGGATCGGCGGCACCGGCAACATGGCGGCGGTGGCGGGCGGGCTCGAGACGCCGCCCGACATGTTCGGCCTAGCGGTCCTGGCGGACACCCTGATCTACGTCGGCTGGCTGCCGCTGCTGCTCGGCTCGAAGGCGCTCGCCGACCGCTTCAACCGCTGGGCCCGGGTCTCCGAGGAGCGGCTCGAACGGATGGAGGCGGCGGCCGCAGCGGAGGCGACGGAGGCGGCGCCTCCCCAGATCCGCCACGTGCTCTACCTGGGGGTGCTCGCCCTGGCAGTGACCTGGATCTCCGGTCTCGTCGCGCCGCTGCTGCCCGAAATCGGCCAGATCCTGTCCACCTCAACCTGGCGGATCCTCCTGGTGACGAGCCTCGGCATCGCGCTCTCCTTCACCCCCGCACGGCGCATCCCTTCCTCCCACAACCTGGCCATGGCGCTGGTCTACGTGTTCGTCGCCCGCATGGGCGCGAGCGCCTCGCTCGAGGGCTTCACCCAGGCGCCCGCATTCCTCCTCGGAGCGGCGATCTGGATCGTCATCCACGGCCTCTTCTGCCTGGCCGGCGCCTGGCTGCTGAAGGTCGATGTCCACAGCGCGGCGATCGCCTCGGCGGCCAACATCGGCGGCGCCGCCTCGGCGCCGGTCGTGGCCGCCTACCACCGCGAGAGCCTGGTGCCGGTGTCGATCCTGATGGCCCTGATCGGCTACGCGATCGGCAACTACTGCGCCTTCCTGGCGGCCTGGCTCTGCGCGGCGGTCGCGCCGGGGTGAGGCGTAGGGCGCGGCAGGGCCGCACCCTGCGCTGCGGTGAAACGTTCGAGGCCCCTCCCGCGTAGTACGGCGTGGAACCCAATCACCCGAGGAGGAGCCACGCCATGAGCCGAACCAACTGGAGCCCAGCCGTCTGCGCCGTCACACTGCTTCTCGCAGCAGCCTCGCCCGTCCTGGCGATCGAGCTCGAGAAGCGCCTGGATCAGACCTACGACCTCGGAGGCGGCGGGGAAGTCGCCGTCAGCAACGTCAACGGAGCGGTCGTCGTCGAAGGGTGGGACCGCGACGTGGTCCGGGTCCAGGCGGTCAAGAAGGCCCGCGCCGGCAGCCGCGCGCGCGCCGAGGAGGCCCTGGAACGCATCGAGGTGCGGGTCCACCGGACCGGCGACCGGCTCGAAATCCGGACCCGCCGCCCGGATAGCTCCTCAGGCTTCCTCTCCTGGGTCTTCGGCAACCACAGCAACGCCGGTGTGAGCTACACCGTCTCGGTGCCGCGGCGCACCGACGTCGAGGTGGCCACCGTGAACGGCAAGATCCTGGTCCGCGGGCTCGAAGGAGCGGTCGAGGTGGACACTACCAACGGCGGGATCGAGGTCGAGGATGTGCGGGGCTCGGTCGACGCCGGCACCACCAACGGCGCTATCCGAGTCGCCCTCCAGGCGGTCGGCGAAGGCCGCCCGATGCGCTTCTCCACGACCAACGGCGCCATCCAACTGAGCCTGCCGCGGAGCGCGCAGGTGAGCCTCGACGCCTCGACCACCAACGGGGGTATCGACCTCGACGGGTTCCCGGCCGACATCCGGAGCCGCAGCCGCCGTCACCTCCGAGCTGACGTCAACGGCGGCGGCCCCGAGATCGAGCTCTCGACGACCAACGGGGGCATCAAGGTCACCGGTCGGTGAGCCTCGGGACCGGTGGGCCCGCCCCTGTGGGATACTTCGGCGGTGAAGGCTGAACGATTCCCCTCGGGAGGGTAGCCATGTCCGTAGCCGCCGCCGGCGCCACCATCGACCGCATCCACGAGCTCCTCGGCGACGAGGCCGGGAACCTCCTCGATCACGTCTCGACCGGGATCCCGAAGGAGAAGCTGACGCTGCCCGGCCCCGACTTCGTCGACCGGGCATTTGGCGACTCCGACCGCAACCCCCGCGTGTTGGGGAGCCTCCAGCGCCTCTACGATCACGGCCGGCTGGCCGGCACCGGCTACCTCTCGATCCTGCCGGTCGACCAGGGGATCGAGCACTCGGCCGGCTCGGCCTTCGGCCCCAACCTCGATCTGCTCGACCCGGAGAATATCGTCCGTCTGGCGGTCGAAGGCGGCTGCAACGCCGTCGCCTCGACCCTGGGAGTCCTCGGCAGCGTCTCCCGGCGGTGGGCCCACCGGATCCCGTTCATCGTCAAGCTCAACCACAACGAGCTCCTGACCTACCCCAACAGCTTCGAGCAGGTCCTCTTCGCCCAGGTCGAGCAGGCCTGGGACCTGGGCGCGGCCGCGGTCGGGGCGACGGTCTACTTCGGCGGCTCCGACGCCCGCCGGGAGCTGGTCGAGATCTCCGAGTGCTTCCAGGGGGCGCACGAGCTTGGGCTCGCCACGATCCTCTGGTGCTACCTGCGCAACGAGGCGTTCAAGAAGGACGGGCGCGACTACCACGCCGCCGCCGACCTGACCGGCCAGGCGAACCATCTCGGCGTGACCATCCAGGCCGACGTGATCAAGCAGAAGATGGCGACCACCAACGGCGGCTACCCCGCCCTCGGCTTCGGCAAGACCGACGACCGGCTCTACGGCGAGCTCGTCACCGACCATCCGATCGACCTGGTGCGCTGGCAGGTCGCGAGCTGCTACCTGGGCCGGGTGCCGATGATCAACTCGGGCGGCGCCTCGAAGGGCAAGGGCGATCTGGGCGCCGCGGTCCGCACCGCGGTCATCAACAAGCGGGCCGGCGGCTCGGGCCTGATCTCCGGCCGCAAGGCCTTCCAGCGGCCGATGGCCGAGGGTGTCGATCTCCTGAACGCGATCCAGGACGTGTATCAGTGCGACGAGGTGACGGTGGCGTAGAGCGGGGCGAGGAGCGGGGCGTTGCGCTGGCGAGGCGGGGAGAAGCGTGGCTTCGGTGGGAGCGTTCCGGGCCGGGGGCTCCCTGGCCGGCGGACGGCGGGCGCGTCTGGGTGGGGTTCGCGGCCGGCGCCCGCCTCGGCATCGCCTCGCTGCGGGACGGCTGGTGGTGGTCGACGCGGCGAGGAAGCGCGAGGCGAAGACGCCGCCGTCCAGGGAGCCCCCGGCCCGGAACGCTTTCGACCCCTGAGGTGATGCCCGTCTAAAGCTATCCGTGGCTGCGAAGCGAGCCCCGGTTCGCTGTACCTCCGGGTGGGGGGACAGCTCGAAAGGAACCTCCTACCTGTTGGCAAAGGGAGGCTCGGGCGGAGGCGTCCCTCGCCCCCCGCCAGGGGGGAGAGGGATCGAGGGTGAGGGGGGAGATCCGATGGACGCCGGGCGGGAGGGGGATCCAGCGCTTCACATGCGCCCGTAATTCGGCCCGCCGCCACCTTCGGGAGGCACCCAGGTGATGATCCCGTACGGGTCCATGATGTCGCAGGTCTTGCAATGGACGCAGTTCGAGGCGTTGATCTGCAGCCTCCGGCCGTGGGGGGAGGCCGGGTCGTCCACCACCTCGTAGACCGCCGCCGGACAGAACCGCTCGCAGGGGTTGGCGTACTCGCGCGTGCAGCGGGTGACGCAGATCTCGGGGTCGTGGACTAGCAGGTGGACCGGCTGGTCCTCCTCGTGGGAGGTGCCGGAGTTGTAGACGTCGGCCAGCCGGTCGAAGGTGAGGACGCCGTCGCGGGGCGGCTTCGGTCGGGGCTCGAGGCGAGCGCCCTCCGGGCGGTCGAGCCGGCGCATCCGCTCGTGGCCCGGCTCGGTTTCGAGCCGTTGCTTGAACCCCCAGCCACGGCCGCCGGTCAGGGTCCCGAGGGCTCCTTGGAGGACGCCGCCGAAGAGGCCGCGGTCGAAGCCCTGGTGGAAGTTGCGGACCTTCCACAGCTCCTTCTTGAGCCAGCTCTCCTCGACCTTCCGAGGGAAGGACGCGAGCGCGTCGCCGTCGAACCGGCCGTCGCGCAGGCAGTCGAAGATCGTCTCGGCGGCGAGCATCCCCGACTTCATCCCCAGCGAGATCCCCTTGAGCTTCTGGGCATTCAAGAAGCCGCCCGAGTCGCCGATGACGAGGAACCCCTCGCCGGCGAGCTTCGGCATCGACCACCAGCCGCCCTCCGGGATCGCCTTGGCGCCGTAGTTGACCATCTTGCCGCCGGCGAGGAGCTCGCGGAGCCAGGGGTGGGTCTTGAAGCGCTGGAGCTCGTCGTGGGGGTCGGTCCAGGGGTTCTCGTAGTCGAGCCCGACGACCAGGCCGACGGCGGCGACGTCCCCCTGGAAGCCGTAGACGAAGCCGCCGCCAAAGAGCTCCCCCCCGAGCGGCCAGCTCATGGTGTGGATCACCTCGCCCGGAGCGAGCCGCCCGGCCGGCAGCTCCCAGTGCTCCTTGATCCCGATCGAGTAGGTCATCGGGTTCTTGCCGGCCCAGAGCTCGAAGTCGCCGTCGAGCTGCTTGACCAGGGTCCCCCGAACCCCCTCGCCCAGCACCGTCACCTTGGCGCGGAGGTCCATCCCGGGCTGGTAGTTGGCCTTCTTGCGCCCCTCCTTGTCGACCCCCTGGTCCTGGGTCCGCACCCCGACCACCGCGCCGCCCTCGACCAGGGCCTTCGCCGCCGGGAAGCCTGGGAAGACGCTCACCCCCTTCTCCTCGGCGAGCTCGCCGAGCCACTTGACCAGCCGGCCGAGGGAAGCGGCGTAGTAGCCGCGGTTCGACATCATCGGCGGCACCGGCAGCGGGACCGCACGGCGCTCGGTCAGCCAGAGCAGCCGGTCCTTGCCGACCGGGGCCTCGAAGGGCGCCTCCCGCCAGCGGTCGGGGAGCAGCTCGCGGAAGGCGGCGGGATCGAC
>DATKCC010000384.1:0-3216 GCA_035513375.1 Thermoanaerobaculia bacterium
CTTGAGGTAGACCGCCAGCGGCACCACGGTCTGACCCCGGATCATCGAGCGGCCCATCAGCTTGTCGATCTCTCGGCGGTGGAGCAGGAGCTTCCGCGGCCGCTCGGGGTCGTGATTCTGCCGGTTGCCGTGGGTGTACGGACTGATGTGGGCGCCCACCAGCCAGGCCTGGCCCTCGCGCACCTCGACGTAGGAGTCCTTGAGCTGGATTTTCCCTTCCCGCGCCGATTTGACCTCGGTCCCGGTCAGCGCCAGCCCGGCCTCGAAGGTCTCGAGGACGTGGTAGTCGTGGCGCGCCTTGCGGTTCCGGGCAAGGACCTTGGCCGGCTCGGGGGCGTTTGCCATCGCCCCAGTGTACTCAAGTTACCGTAGGGTCGGAGCTTGCCTCCTACCGCGGGCACCGCCGCGCAAAGCGCGGTGGTCGGGCGGCCACCCCCGCCCCGGCAGGAGGCGAGCTCATCCCCCGCGGCCCGCAGCTGCGACAGTGGGCTTCGCCTTCCACGATCCTGCTAATCTGACCCCTCGGATGCGATACGTTGTCTGTCTTCTCGCTCTGGCCCTCGGGCTCCCGAACGCCGCAGGCGCCGAGGCCCGGGTCCGGGGGCTCGAGGTGCGGCTGGACGGCCATCGGGTGCTGCTCGACTTCCGGCTCGAGGACGGCTTCGACCGCGAGGTGGTCGACCGCGTCCGGAGCGGTCTGCCCACGAGCTTCACCTACGAGCTCGAGCTCCTCCGGGATCGCAAGCGCTGGCTCGACCGCCCGCTCGACCGCACCAGTCTCCAGGTCATCGCCATGTTCGACGCCGTGGCAAGCGAGTACCTGGTCAACTACAAGCTCGACGGCAAGCTGGTCGAAAGCCGGATGGTCCGGAGCCTCGAGGAGCTGCAGAAGGCGATGACCCGGTTCGAAGGGGTGCCGGCCTTCGTCCTCGAGCCGCTACCCCGGCGCTGGCGGCTCCTGGTCAAGGTCCGCGGGCTCCTCGGTTCGCGCACCCTCTTCGCGATCCTCCCGACCCGGGTCGCGACCGACTGGCAGGAATCCCGCAAATTCTGGATTCCGAGCGAGCTCATGCCCCGCTAGGTCGAGCGCCCCCACCAATCCGGCACCCCTGCCATGGCCATCAAGGATCGCATCCGGCGCCACCGCAAGGACACCCGCTTCATCGTGGGCGGCCTGGCGACGCTCCTGGTCCTGCTGGTGGGCCTCTTCTACTTGATCCAGCGCGGCCGCGACGTCCCGGAGACCCTGCTCAACAACCAGATCCTCCTGTTCGTCCTGTGGTACGCGAACATCGTACTGATCCTGACGATCGTCTTCGTGCTGCTCCGCAACCTGCTCAAGGTCCTGGTCGAGCGCCGTCACCGGATCCTCGGCTCGAAGTTCAAGGTCAAGCTGGTCGCGACCTACATCGGGCTCGCCCTGATTCCGGTGCTGCTGCTCTTCGCCTATGCCACCGAGCTCCTCCAAGGCACGGTCGACCGGTGGATCAACACCCCGGTCGCAGAGGTGCTGGGGCAGTCGTACACGGTCGTCGAAGGGTTCTACGGCCGGATCGAGGAGGCGACGCTCGACGACGCCCGGCGGGCGCTCGCCGCGATCGAGGACCTCGACCTCCAGGACCCGCGCCAGCGCCCGGAGCTCGGCCGGCGCCTCCAAGGGCTGCTGGCTGCGCTCTCCCTGGACTACCTGGCGGTCTACGACGGCACCGAGTTCGTCCACGCCGTCGTCGACCCAGGCAGCGGCATCACCGACTTGCCCGAGCCGGGTCGCCGGGACCTCGAGACCGCGGCGGCCGGCGAGCGCCTGGTCCGGCGCCTCGACCCCCGCGGCGTCTCCGGGCGCCTGATCCTCGCCGGAGCGGCGCGGCCCTCCTCGGCGCCGGCCACCGGCGAGGATCGGGCGGCGGGACCGGCGACGGAGGTCGCGGCCGCTGCAGCCACCGTGGTCCTGGCCGGGAGACTCCTCGACGCCCGGCTCGCCGCGCCTGCGGACGAGCTGGTCCAGGCCCACCAGCGCTACCGCCAGCTCGTGGTCCAGGAGGGAGCGGTCAAAGGAAGCCACCTGCTGCTCTTCCTGCTCGCGACGCTGCTGATCCTCCTCGCCTCGTCTTGGGTCGGGCTCTACCTCGCCCGGCGCATCACCGTGCCCATCCAGGCGCTGGCCGAAGGCACCGAGCGGGTCGGCCGCGGCGACCTGGGCCACCGGGTTGAGGTCGAGGCCGACGACGAGCTCGGGGCGCTGGTGCGCTCCTTCAACCACATGACCGCCGAGCTCGCGCGCAACCGGGAGGTGATCGAGCGGAGCAACCGGGATCTCAAGGAGGCCAACGCCCACCTCGCCGAGGAGCGCGCCCTAATCGCCGCGGTGGTCGACAATGTCGCGGCCGGTGTCATCGCCTGCGATCCGGAGGGGCGGATCCTCACCTGCAACGGCGCGGCCCTCGCCATGCTCCGCCAGCATCGCGAGGAGGTGGTCGGACGGCGGGCCCGGGAAGCGTGGATCGACCCGGAGCGGGCCAAGCTCGCGGGCCTGCTGGAGGAGGCGGCCGGCTCCGGCGTGCTGGTCCGGGAGCTCCAGCTCGTCCTCGGCGGCGAGTGGAAGAGCTTCGAGGTCAAGGTCACCCCGATGGCCGCCTCCGCGGACGAGCTCCAGGGGCGGGTGATGGTGCTCGAGGAGCTGACCGAGCTGATCAAGGCGCAGCAGCTTGCCGCTTGGAACGAAGCCGCCAGGAGGATCGCGCACGAGATCAAGAACCCCCTCACCCCGATCCGCCTGGCCGCCGAACGGATCCTGCAGAAGCACCGCCGGAGCGACCCCGACCTGGGCGAGGCGCTCGAAGCCGGGATCGAAGTCCTCCTCCGGGAGGTGGCCGCGATGCAGGCGATGGTCGACGAGTTCTCCCGCTTCGCCCGGATGCCGCGGCCCCAGCCGAACCGCGTGGACCTCGGCCGCCTGGTCGAGGAGACCGTCCCGCTCTACCGGGGGCTCAAACCGGGGGTGGAGGTCGAGGCGCGGGTGGAACCGGGCGCCGGCGGGGTGATGGCCGACCCGGAGCAGCTCAAGCGCGCCCTCATCAACCTGCTCGACAATGCCCTCGAGGCGACCGAACCGCCGGGTCGGGTGACGGTGCGGGCGGGCAGCGCCGACGGCCACGCGGAGCTCGCGGTGACCGACTCCGGCCGCGGCGTGCCGGACACGGCCAAGGACAAGCTCTT
>DATKCC010000385.1:0-7517 GCA_035513375.1 Thermoanaerobaculia bacterium
AGGACCCGATGGATGTGGCCGTCGACCAGGGTGCGGGCCACCTCCGAGATCGGGTCGTCCTCGGCCACCGTGAAGATGGCCGGGGTCATGAGCTCCCGCACGGTGAGGTTCCCCTCCTGGACCCGAAGCTGCCGGAACTCCTCCGGGGTGTACTTCTCCTCCCAGCCGCGGACGTAGAACTCCGGGTTGCCCTGCTCGCTTTCCACGCCGGCCTCCCCGGAGCTCCGGCGAGCGATGTCGGAGACCGACACCACCCCCACGAGAGCGCCATCCTCGTCCACCACGGGCGCGCCCGAGATCTCGTTCTCCATGAAGATCTCGGCGAGCTCTGCGACGGTCAGGTCCACCGGCACCTTGACCACTTCGACGGTCATCACGTCCCGGGCCCGGAGCTCCTTTCCCCGGCCCCTCCGTTCCATTTCAGCAGCGCTCACCGTGGATTCCTCCTGTGTGCGGCTTCAGGCTGGCACCTCTCCTGAAGCACCGCCACTCTCCGGAGGGTGGCGATTCCGACATGCGGGGGCGGGCGAGGGCCTATCCCGGGGGGCGGGGTCACGGAAGGGGCGGCTGCGGGGCTCCCGGGCGAGGGGCCGATGCCGGAGGACGGAGCCGTGTCCGGCAACCGAGCAGGACGTAGCCCGGGCACCAGCCGGCGAGGCCGGTCACCAGCGGGAACCAGCCGAACAGCTGGAGGGCGGCCGCCCAGAGGCCCGGTACCAGGTCGAGCCAGCCGACGGCGACCATTGCGCCACCGACGGCGATCCGAAGGGCTCGGTCCCAAGCGGCGAGGTTGACGAAGTCGGGCATGCGCCTCGGCCCTCCGCGCCCGAATCCGGGTCTCGGATGGGTCCTGCGGCGAAGTCTGCGCCGGAGCCCACGGCGGGCGCCACGGTCCGTCGGGTGGCGCGCGGTCGCCCCGGGGCGGCTCCCTGGCCCGCGCTCCGGGGTGGGACGAGCCGGAGGGATCAGCCCTCCATGATCTGCTTTTCTTTCGACTCCAGGGCCCTGCCGACATCGCCGATGTAATGGTCGTGGAGCCTCTGGACCTCGTCGTGGCCGCGCCGCTCCTGATCCTGGCTGATCTCCTTGTCCTTTTCCATCTTCTTCAGCCGGTCGTTACCCTCGCGGCGAGCCTGGCGCACACCGTTGCGCGAGGCTTCGGCCATGTCGTGGGCCCGCTTCACGATCTCCCGGCGGCGCTCCTCGGTCAACGGCGGTACCGGGATGCGGATCAGCTTGCCGTCGTTGTTCGGATTCAGCCCGAGGTCGGCCTGGAGGATCGCGCGCTCGATGGCCGCGATCTGGGTCGGGTCGTAGGGCTGGGCGACGATCAGATTGGCCTCGGGGACCGCGAGGTTGGCGAGCTGGTTGAGCGGAGTCGGGGTACCGTAGTAGTCCACCGTCACGCCGTCGAGGATCGCCAGCGAGGCGCGGCCGGTCCGCAGGGTCTTGAGCTGGGTGTGGAAGTGATCCACGGCGTGCTTCATCAGGAGCTCGGTATCGCGGAAGGTAGCCTGCATCTCGGGCATGGCGAGGTCTCCGTGGTAGGGGAGCGAAGGTGCCTGATTCTACCTGCCTACCCGCGGACGATCGAGCCCACCCGCTCACCGCAGACCACGCGGCGGAGATTGTCCGGGGCGCCCAGGTCGAAGACCGAGATCGGGATGCCGTTGTCCCGGCAGAGGGCGATGGCGGCGCCGTCCATGATCCTCAGATCCTGCTCCAGGACCTCCTGGTAGGTCACCTCGGAGAGCAGCTTGGCCTCCGGATCGGTCCTCGGATCGCCGGTGAAGATGCCCTCGACCTGAGTGCCTTTGAGCAGGATGTCGGCGTGGATCTCCGCCGCTCGCAGAGCCGCCGCGCTGTCGGTCGTGAAGTACGGGTTGCCGGTGCCGGCGGCGAAGATCACCGCACGGCCCTTTTCGAGGTGGCGGATCGCCCGGCGCCGGATGAACGGCTCGGCCACCTCGCGGATGTCCATGGCGGTCTGGACCCGGGTCGCGACGCCGCGCTTCTCCATCGCGTCCTGGAGCGCCAGGGCGTTGATCACCGTGGCGAGCATGCCCATGTAGTCGCCGGTGACCCGCTCGATGCCCCGGTGGCTCGCAGCAAGGCCGCGGATGATGTTGCCGCCGCCCACCACCACCGCGAGCTCGACTCCCTTGCCGTGAATCTCGGCGAGCTGCTCGGCGATCCGGGCGACCACTTTCTCGTCGATGCCGAAGGGCTGGTCGCCCATCAGCGCCTCTCCCGAGAGCTTCAGCAGCACCCGGCGGTAAGCGGGAGCGTCGCTCACGCTTCAGCCCGCCTGGCCCGGGCTCGCCGCTGGGGCTGCCCCACCTGCTTGAGCCGCCACCTCGGCGGCGAAGTCGTCGGCGCGCTTCTCGATCCCTTCGCCCAGGCGGTAGCGGCTGAATCGCCGCACCTTGATGTTCTCGCCGGTCTTGGCGATCTTCTCCGCCAGGAGCTCGCCGATCGTCCTGTCCGGGTCTTTGATGAACGACTGCTCGAGCAGGACGGCCTCGGCGTAGAACTTGCCGACCTTGCCCTCGACAATGCGGTCGACCACGGCCTCTGGCTTGCCCTGCTCGAGGGCCTGCGCGCGGTAGATCCGGCGCTCGGTCGCCAGGACCTCGTCGGTGACCTCGTCGCGCGAGACGAAGCGGGGCTCGGCGGCGGCGATGTGCATGGCGATGTCGCGAACCAGCTCCTGGAACTCGTCGGTGCGGGCGACGAAGTCGGTTTCACAGTTGACCTCGACCAGCACGCCAATCTTGCCGCCGGCGTGGATGTAGGAGCCGACGGCGCCCTCGGTGGCCACCCGGCCGGCCTTCTTCGCCGCCGCCGCGAGGCCCCGTTTGCGCAGGACCTCGATCGCCTGCTCGGAGTCGCCTCCGGATTCTTCGAGAGCCTTTTTGCAGTCCAGCATGCCCGCGCCGGTGCGTTCGCGCAGGTCCCTGACCATCTCGGCGGTGATCTTCATTGTGGAATCGACTCCGTCTCTCGATCGTGGTTCCAGCGGCGGGCGTGGCGCTGGCCAGCCAGCGTCGTGGTCCGACTCCTCGGGGCCACACCCGCCCGCCGTGCTTCGACTTCTGGGGCTTCTTCGTGAAAACGGCCGGCGCTGGGCCGGCCGTTTTGATCGTCCCGCTCGAGCCTCGACGGTCTCAGGAGGCGGGCGCCGAGACGCCGGCGGTCTCGCCACCCCCCTCGGCCGCCACTGCGGCAGCGATCGCTTCGCCCTCGCCCTCGGCCTCCATCATCCGCTCCTCCTCCAGGCGCCCGGCGCCGGCGAGGTAGGCGTCGGCGATCCGCGAAGCGAATAGCCGGATCGAGCGGATGGCGTCGTCGTTGCCCGGGATGACGTAGTCGATCAGCTGCGGGTCGCAGTTGGTGTCGACGATCGCAATCACCGGGATCCGGAGCTTGTTGGCCTCGGCGACGGCGATGTCCTCGCGCTTGGGATCGACGACGAACAGGACGTCCGGCAGTCCCTCCATGTCGCGGATGCCCGACAGGTTGCGGTGCATCTTGTCCCGCTCGCGCTCGAGCCGCAGCCGCTCCTTCTTGGTCAGCGGGCTGTCCTCCTCCGACAGCCGCTGCTCGAGCTCCTTGAGGCGCTGGATCGAGCCGCGGATGGTGACGTAGTTGGTCAGCGTCCCGCCCAACCACCGGTGGGTGACGAAGAACTGACCGCAGCGCCGCGCCTCTTCGGCGATCGCCTCGGCGGCCTGGCGCTTGGTGCCGACGAACAGGACCTGCTTGCCCCGGGCGCCCAGGTCGTAGACGAAGTCGGCGGCTTCGCGGAAGAGGGCTACCGTCTTCTGCAGATCGACGATGTAGATGCCGTTGCGCTTGCCGAAGATGTAGGGCTTCATCCTCGGGTTCCAGCGCCGGGTCTGGTGCCCGAAGTGGACGCCAGCTTCCAGCAGCTCCTTGAGTGTGACCTCGGCCAAGATGATCCTCCTTACCGCTTGCTGAACTGGAAGCGTGCCCGGGCGCCCTTCTGACCGTACTTCTTGCGCTCCTTCTTGCGCGGGTCGCGCGTCAGGAGGCCGGCCGACTTGAGCCGGTCGCGGAGCTCGCCGTTGTATTCGAGCAGGGCGCGAGCGATGCCGTGGCGGATGGCGCCCGCCTGGCCCGAGCTGCCGCCGCCCTCGACGGTGCAATAGATGTCGAACTTCTCCACGGTCTCGGTGAGCTGGAGCGGCTGCTTGATGACCATCTTCAGCACCTCGCTCGGGAAGAAGTCGTCCAGGGGTCGGCAGTTGACCTCCATCGCCCCGCCTCCGGTGCGCAGGAACACCCGCGCCGCGGCGGTCTTGCGCCGGCCGGTCCCGTAGTATTGAGCCTCGTTCGCCAAGTCGCTCTCCTCTGGGCGCCGTGGGTCCCGTCTCCGGGCGCCGCGCCGCGCCTGCTTGCGTTCTAGCCCGCGCGCGCCCCCGTGAGCTCCAGGGTCTTCGGCTGCTGGGCCTGGTGGGGGTGCTCGGGGCCGGCGTAGACCTTGAGCTTGGTGTACTGGCGGCGGCCGAGCCGGTTCTTGGGCAGCATTCCCCAGACCGCCGCCTCGACCAGCTTCTCGGGCTTCTTGCGCCGCCGCTCCGCGACGGTCTCGCTCTTGAGCGAGCCGGGCCGCGTCGTGCTCCGGTAGTAGATCTTGTCCTGCTCCTTCTTGCCGGTCAGGACCACCTTCTCGGCGTTGACCACGATCACGAAGTCGCCGGTGTCGATGTGCGGCGCCCAGACGGGCTTGTGCTTGCCGGTCAGGAGCCGGGCGACCTCGGTGCTCAGGCGGCCGAGAGTCTGGCCGTCCGCGTCGACCACGTGCCAGGCACGCGCGATCTCCGCCTTCTTGGGGCTGTACGTCGTGTTGCTCATGCCTCGTCGTTCCTCCGCCCTCGGTCCCGCCGCCCGGACAGACCACACCCCCCTCTGCGGAGCAAAGGGCCACTGATCTTAGGGGTCTCCCCAGGCCCGTGTCAAGGCCCGTGGATCGGCAGAGGGTAGCATAGGGCTCGCCTTGGCGGAAAGGACCGTCCCTCCATGCCGGATCTCCCCGACCGCACCGATCGCGTCGCGCCGCTCAGCCGGGCAGCCCCTCCCTCTCGACCCATCGGCCCGACGCTCCTGATCGACCAGGTCATCGCGGACCTCGATCGGATCGTGGCCCGAGCGATCGCAGAAAACGACCGGATCGGCTACTTCGCGGCGCTCTACCGCCGGGTGACGATCAAGGTCAAGGAGGGGATCGAGACCCCGGGATTCTTCGCGGATCCGGAGCGCATGGACGGCCTGGACTTCGCATTCGCCTCACGCTACCTCGAAGCGCTCCGGCGGTGGCAGGGGGGCGAGGCCCCGACCGAAGCCTGGGCGGTGGCCTTTCGGGCGACTCGGAGCATCCGACCGGTGATCCTCCAGCAGCTCGCCCTGGGGATCAACGCTCATATCAACCTCGACCTCGGGATCGCCGCCGCGCGGACCGCTCCGGGGCGAGAGGTCGGCGGGCTCCAGGAGGACCTCCTCCGGATCAACCAGATCCTCTCGGCGCTGGTCCGCATGGTCGAGGAGCAGATCGGGAGCCTGTCGCCGAAGTTCGGCTGGCTCGCCCGCCTCGCCGGCAAGGAAGGGGTTCGCGCCGTGGAGTTCAGCCTCGGAGTCGCCCGCGACGAGTCCTGGCGCTTCGCCACCGAGCTCGCCCCGCTCGACCTCGCGGCTCAGGAGCCGGCGATCGACCGGCGCGACCGGGAGACGGCGTGGCTCGCGCGCAAAGTCCTCCATCCGGGGCCGCTGCTCGACCTGGTCGCGATGTCCGTTCGCATCTGGGAGACCAAGGACGTGCGGCGGATCGTCGAGGTGCTGTCGGCCATCGACAGGCCGGTGACCGAGATGGCGACGCCGGCGGCGCTCGAGGCGCTGAGCCGCGGGCGGTAGACTCGCCGCCGTCATGGGATCCGCGACAGGCCAGCGGGCGGAGCTCGACAAGAGCGGGCGGGCGATCCGGGAGATGTTCGCCGGCGTGGCGCCCCGTTACGACCTGCTCAACCGCCTGATCTCCGGGTTTCTCGACGAGGGTTGGCGGCGACGGGCCGCGGCGGTGGTGGACGAAGCGCCGCCCGGGCCGATCCTCGACCTCTGCGCCGGCACCGGCGACCAGGCGCGGGCGGTCCACCGGCGGGGCCGCCGGGTGGCCGCGGCGGACTTCACGCTCCCGATGCTGGTCCTCGCCCGCCGGAAGCTCCGAGCGCTCGGGGAGCCCCGTCCCGCCCCGCTCGCCGCCGACGCCCTCGCCCTCCCCTTCCGCGGCGGCGCGTTCGCCGGCGCCGTCGTCTCCTTCGGCCTCAGAAACGTCGCCGACCTCGACCGCTCACTCGCCGAGCTCGCCGGCGCGACCGCTCGCGGGGGACGCCTGGTGGTGCTCGAGGCCGCAGTGCCGCGGAACCGACTGGTGCGCTTCGGCCACCGGCTCTGGTGCCGGTGGATCCTCCCCTGGCTGGGCCGGCGCCTCTCCCCGCGGGCCGCGGCCTACGAGTACCTGCCGGCGTCGGTCCTCGAGTTTCCGCAGCGCGAGGCGTTTCTCGCGCGGATGGCGGCCGCCGGGTTCACCGACCTCGCCTGGCGGGAGCTCGTCTTCGGCTCGGTCTGTCTCTACAAGGGTACGCGGCGCCAGGGGGCGCCTCCTGCCCTGCGCCGAGAGGGGGAAGGGGATCGAGAGGAAGAGGAAGTGGAGGTGGAGGTGGAGGTGGAGGTGACCGGGTGAAGATCCTCGACGGTAGAGCGACGGCGGAGGTGATCCGCCGGGAGGTGGCGGCCGCGGTCGCGGCCCTGACGACGGCTGGCGGGCGGCGGCCGGGGCTCGCGGTCATCCTGGTGGGTGAGGACCCGGCCTCCCGGGTCTACGTCGGGAGCAAGATCCGGGCGTGTGAGGAGGTGGGGATGATGAGCCGGACCGTCCACCTCGGCGAGGACGCGCCGGCCGCCGCCCTCGGCCGCGCGATCGACGAGCTCAACGCCGACGACGAGGTCGACGGCTACCTGGTCCAGCTCCCGCTGCCGGGGCATCTGCCCGAACGGGAGCTCCTCGCCCGGGTCGCGCCGGACAAGGACGTGGACGGCTTTCACGCGGTGAACGTCGGCCGGCTCTGGCTGGGCGAGGGCGGCTTCGCCCCGGCCACACCCTCGGGAGTGATCGAGCTCCTCAGGCGCTATCGAGTGCCGCTCGAAGGCGCCCGGGCCGTGGTCGTCGGCCGCTCGAACATCGTGGGCAAGCCGATGGCCGCGCTGCTCCTGCGGGAGAACGCCACGGTCACCGTCTGCCACTCCCGGACCCGCGACCTTCCGGCGGTCTGCCGCGAAGCCGACCTGCTGGTGGCGGCGATCGGCCGCCCCGGGTTCCTTGGCCCCGAGGCGGTCAAGGAGGGGGCGACGGTGATCGACGTCGGGGTCAACCGGCTGACCGAGCGCTCGGAAGTCGAGCGCTTCTTCCCCGGCGACGCTGGGCGCCGCGAGGCCTTCGAGCG
>DATKCC010000386.1:0-4667 GCA_035513375.1 Thermoanaerobaculia bacterium
AGCCGCGTGTTGCCGGCGCTGCGGGCGGGGTTGATCAGGCCCTCGCGCTCGTAGAGCCTCAGGGTCTGGGGATGGATTTCGAACCGCTCGGAGACGACGCTGATCATGACGTACTTCTGCTCGTGCTCCCGCTTGCGCCGCGACGGGGTGCCAACCTCTCTCGCTCCTTCCCGCTCCAGAGGCCGTCTCATGGCGTCTCCGCCACTACAACATTGCGGCCGGCCGACTTCTTGGGCACGGTGACCGTGAGCACGCCGAGAGCTAGCTCGGCGGTGACCGTACCGGCGTCTATCTCCGCCGGCAGCTCGAAGGCCCGCCGGAATGGGCCGTAGCTGCGCTCCATCTGCGAGAACTTCGGGTCCGCCGGCAGCGGACGGCGGCCGGAGAGCTCCAGCCGCTGCCCGTCGATCGACAGGTCGACGTCTTCGCGCGCCACCCCGGGCAGCTCGGCCGAGAGGACGAACGCTCGCGCGGTCTCGACCACGTCGACCGCGGGAGCCCAGCTTCCGGGTGGGGCGCTCAGGCCCTGGGGCAGGCTGGAGCGCATCAGCGCCTCCTCGACCGCCGCGTGGACCCGGTCGCGCAGTTGGACGAGCTCGTCGAGGTACCCTTTACGTGGAGCCGGCATCGCGACCTCAGTTGGACGGTTCGTCGGCGTCGACGTACTCGGCGTCGATGACCTCGTCCTCGCCGGCGCCACCGGCTCCAGCGCCACCCGCGGCCTGGCCGGCGCCCGCGCCCGCCCCGGCGCCGGCAGCCTCCTTCTGGTACATCGCCTCGGCCAGCTTGTGCGAGGCCTTGGTGAGCCTCTCGGACGCCCGGTTCATGGTGTCGAGGTCGTCGCTCTCGAGGGCCGACCTGGCCTCGGCGAGCGCGCTCTCGAGCTCGCCGATCGACTCGGGCCCGAGCTTCTCCTTGATCTCCTCGAAGGTCTTCTCGGTCGAATAGACGAGGGAATCGAGCTGGTTCCTCCCCTCGACCCGATGCCGCCGCTCCTTGTCCTCGGAGCTGTGCTCCTCGGCCTCCCGGACCATCCGCTTGATGTCCGACTCGTCGAGGCCCGAGGAGGCTTCGATGCGGATCTTCTGCTCCTTGCCGGTACCGAGGTCCTTGGCCGACACGTGGACGATACCGTTGGCGTCGATGTCGAACGTGACCTCAATCTGCGGCATCCCCCGGGGCGCCGGCGGGATGCCGACCAGGTGGAACCGACCGAGGGTGCGGTTGTCCTTCGCCATCTCCCGCTCGCCCTGTAGGACGTGGATCTCGACCGAGGTCTGGTTGTCGGCGGCGGTCGAGAAGGTCTCGCTCTTCCGGGTGGGGATCGTGGTGTTGCGCTCGATGAGCTTGGTCATGACGCCGCCCAGGGTCTCGATGCCGAGCGACAGCGGGGTCACGTCGAGAAGCACCACGTCCTCGACCTCGCCGGCCAGCACGCCGCCCTGGATGGCGGCGCCGATCGCCACCACCTCGTCCGGGTTGACGCCCTTGTGAGGCTCCTTGCCGAAGAGCTCGGTGACCAGTTTCTGGATCAGCGGCATCCGCGTCTGGCCGCCGACCAGGACCACTTCGTCGATCTGGCCGGGCTCGAGGCCGGAGTCCTTCAGGGCCTGCTTGACCGGCGGGATCGAGCGCTTGACCATCGGCTCGACGAGCTGCTCGAGCCGCGAGCGGGTGAGCTTGAGGTTCAGGTGCTTGGGGCCCGCCTGGTCGGCGGTGATGAACGGCAGATTGACGTCCGTCTCCTGGGCGCTCGAGAGCTCGATCTTGGCCTTCTCGGCCGCCTCCTTGAGGCGCTGGAGGGCCATCGGGTCTTTTGCCAGGTCGATGCCCTGGTCCTTCTTGAACTCCTCGAGCAGCCAGTCGATGATCAGGTGGTCGAGGTTGTCGCCGCCGAGGTGGGTGTCGCCATTGGTCGACTTGACCTCGACGACGCCCTCGCCGACCTCGAGGATCGAGATGTCGAAGGTGCCGCCGCCGAAGTCGTAGACCGCGATCGTCTGGTCCTTCTTCTTGTCCAGGCCGTAGGCCAGGGCCGCGGCGGTCGGCTCGTTGACCAGCCGCGCGACCTCGAGGCCGGCGATCTTGCCGGCGTCCTTGGTCGCCTGGCGCTGGGAGTCGTTGAAGTAGGCAGGGACGGTGATGACGGCCTTCTCGACCTTGGTCCCCAGGTAGTCCTCCGCCGCCTGCTTGAGCTTCTGGAGGATCATGGCCGATATCTCGGGGGGCGAGTAGCGCTTGCCCTGCACGGCCACGCGAACCTCGCCGGTGTCGGCACGCTCGACCTTGAACGGCACCATCTTCATCTCCTCGGTCACCTCGTCGTACTTGCGCCCCATGAAGCGCTTGATCGAGAAGACGGTGTTCTCGGGGTTGGTCACGGCCTGGCGCTTGGCAACCTGGCCCACCAGGCGCTCCCCACCTTTGGTGAAGGCGACGACCGACGGGGTCGTGCGGTTGCCTTCGGCGTTGGGGACGACCTTGGGCTCACCCCCTTCCATCACGGCGACGACGCTGTTGGTCGTCCCCAGGTCGATTCCGATGATCTTGCTCACGCTCTCCTCCTTCTGCTGCCCGCTGCTCGCGGTGTCTCGGGTCTCGGGTCTCGGCGCGCGGGCCGCTCACTCGATCGGGTCGATGCTACAGACTTGAGTCGGTGACAGTCAAGTCCCGGCTACACAAGATATGACAAAGACCGACTCAACTTTATTTCCGGCGGGATGGAGCGTGCCACGGGAAGCGCGGTCCCGCGGCTCCGGCGCGGTGGGAAGAGGCCAGCTCTTACCCTCGACAGGGGTTTCAGGCGGCCTTCAGTCGAGCAGCACCAGCGGCGGCTCGGTCCCCGAACGCCGGTGGGCACCCTGGAGGAACTCCGGGTCGAGCAGGAAGTTGCCCGCTATCCCCTCGCGGAAGCCTTCTTCGGCCGCCACCACCGGCGAGCCCGGCGCCAGGGGGCGAAGGAGGTAGCTTCCCGCCCGCGGCTCGAGGACCAGCCGCCGCCCCCGGGAGTCGGCAAGGTCACCGGGCGCGAGCAGCCCGAGCTCGAGGAGCTCGCCGAGCTCGTCCGGGAAGCGGCCGTGGAGGAGGAAGTAGGTCTTCGCCGCCAGGTCCAGCTCGAGCAGCCGCGCCGAGTCTTGGGTCGCGTGAACCGAGGCGCGCTCCTCCTCGAGCCAGGGGAAGGGCAGGAGCGAGGCAATCGGCGAGGTGACGAGCGCGATCCCCACGAGCAGCGCGCCGGCCAGAGCGATTGCTGCGGCCAGCCGTGCCGCGGGCGGCACTCGGGCCGGCCTGGCCGACTCGGCCGCCGGCGCCTCGCCCTGTAGGGGCTCGGCACGCGGAGGCCGGGCCTCGAGCGGGCGGCGAGCCGGCCCGGCCGGCCGGGGGGGCGTACCGGTCGGAGCGGGCGCCACGAGCCCCTCCCGCTGGAAACCGTAGAGCACGTAGCGCGCGCGATCGGTCGCCACTCCCGCCTGCCGCGCCACCTCCGCCACCGTCCGGGCCGGGCTCACCGCTTCGAGCACCGACTCCTCCTCCGGCGTGAGCCAGATCGCCGATCCGTCGTCGCTCGCCGCGGCTGGAAGCTCGTCGAGCGAGGCCGCGGCGCGCACCTGCACCGGCCGCGCCGCCTCCAGCCGCCGCATCCGGCTCTCGGGCGACGGGATCTCCTGGCGCTCGGCGCTCCGGCCCTCTTCGATCGCGCGGAGCAGGAGCTCGTCGACGCCGATCGAGCGGAAGCCCTCCTCGTAGGAAACCTCGTCGCCGCCGTAGAACTTGAACGCCCCCTGGCGCCAGTCGAGCAGGGTCAGCACCAGCCGCTGGGTCTGGCGCCGCAGAGCGTCGAGCAGATCCTCGCGGTCCACCTGGCCCTCCCGCTCCAACAGGTCGGCGAGGCGGACCCCTTCGGCTTCGGACCGCCCGGTGAGCTGGCGCAACGTGTCCGCCGAGAGCTCGCCCTGCTCGACCAGCACCGCCCCGAGGCCCTCTTCGGTCGACTCGTTGAGGGCGTCAGCGGCCACGATCCTGCCCTGGAGGAACGACACCGCGACGATGTCGTCGGCACCTTGAACGGTGAGGATGCCGGTCTTGCGCTGCTGCGAGATCATCTGGAGGATCTCCGGCAGGTGGAAGCGGTCGAGCGTCCCTTCGACAGCCATTAGATCGGGTCACCCCTCTCACCCTCGACTTGGTGCTGCGGAACCTGGCGCATCAGCCGGGGCTCCGCGCCACTCGGAATCCCCGGGCGACGAGGAAGAGCGCGAGCGCGCCTGCGGCCAGAACCTGGAGGAACCAGCCGCCGGGGTGGTACCGCCAGGGGAGGGCGTATCCCCACCCGACCAGCGACACGAGCAGGGCGAGCACCGAGGCCGAGACCAACCAGAGGGCCGCGAGGGCGCGGCCGCCCTGCCCCGCGGACGCGGACGGCAGTCCGGGGACGAGGGTCGCGGCCAGCCGGCCGGGGTCGGTGCGCGGCTGCCGGCGGGGCCCGAAGCCAGCGCGAACGGCATGGAACGCGAGCGCTACCGCCCCCAAGAGGCCGAGGAGAATCGCCGCGCGCGCCCGGCGCAGGATCCCGAGCGCCGGAGAGACCCCGCTCTGCGGGCTCCACTCCTCCCGGAGGGCGGCCTCGATCTCGCCGCTCCGTGCGATCCCGCCTTCGACCGTGACGA
>DATKCC010000387.1:0-6256 GCA_035513375.1 Thermoanaerobaculia bacterium
GCGGCGCCTTCTTCCCGCGCCTGGTGGAGCCGGACAAGGACGAGGAGCCGGCGCTCTGCGGCTACTGCGAGGTCCGCGAGGCCTGCCTGCGGGGCGACTCGGGGGCGCGCCGCCGCCTCGCCGCCTGGGC
Source organism: Thermoanaerobaculia bacterium (assembly GCA_035513375.1). Lineage (GTDB taxonomy): Bacteria > Acidobacteriota > Thermoanaerobaculia > Multivoradales > DATKCC01 > DATKCC01. The sequence continues at coordinate 131 of DATKCC010000387.1, forward strand.
CGAGGCCCGGCGCCAGCCGACCCTCGGTGGGCCGGCCGGTCGAGCCGGAGGGGCGATGACCGCGGCCGAGGCCGCCCTCCTCGGCGTCTGGCGCCTGCCCGCGAAGGAGCCCGCGTGAGCGTCGAGGACCGGCCCGGCGACCGAGCCCTCGCGGCGGACCGGGAGGCCCGGCAGATCGCCCAGCGCGAGTTCGGGCGCCCGCTCTTGGTTGAGGCGGGGGCCGGCACCGGCAAGACCACCACGCTGACCGCGCGCCTCCTGGCCTGGAGCCTGGGTCCCGGCTGGGAGCGGGCCGAGGCGCGGGTGCGCGAGCGCGAGGCGGAGCGCCGCCCACTGGCGGCGCCCTCATCGAGGCGGCTGGAGCCGGACCCGGAAGCGGTGGCGGCCGAAACGCTCTCCCGGGTGGTCGCGATCACCTTCACCGAAGCCGCCGCGGCGGAGATGGCGAAGCGCGCCGGGGAGACCCTGTCGCGGCTCGCGCACGCGGGTGCCGGAGGCGGCCGTAGCCTGCCCGACTGGCTCGACGCCGGCGCACTGCCGGCGGAGGCCGAGCGCGCCCGCCGGGCCCTCGCCCTCTTAGGCGCCCTCGATCACCTGGTGGTCCGCACCATCCACGCCTTCTGCCGCAGCCTCCTGGCCACCCACCCGCTGGAGGCCGGGCTCCACCCGGAGCTGGAGGTGGACGCCGACGGCTCGAGGGTCGAAGAGATCGCCCGCGAGACGGTGGAGGGGAGGCTCGCGGAGGGCTACGGCGAACCGGGAGATCCCGACCTGCTGGCCCTGGCTGCCGCCGGCATCGGCCCCGCCGACCTGGTGGCGGCGGCGACGACCCTGGTCCAGGCGGGAGTCCGTGCCGAAGACCTCACCGCCTCGCCGTTCTCCGACGACGCTCTGTGGGGGCTCCGCGCCGGCCTCACCCGGGCCACCGAGGCGCTCCGCGAGGCACTGGGGGGGCGCCTCGAGGGCGCTACCCGCAGCGCCAAGGGCCTCGAAGTCCTGGCGACCCTCCCCGACACGATTCGCCTGTCGGCCGAGGCCGGGGCGGGCCTCGCCGGCTTCGCCGCGCTCTGCGCCGATCTCGCCCGAGCCTGGGAGGAGGCCCGCGGGCGGCTCCGGGACTGGAGCCGCGGGAAGCTCAACAAGTCGGAGGAGGCGGCGCTCGGGGAGGCCGCGGGGTCGGTGACCGCGGCGGCCGCCGGCCTTCTGGCCCGGATCGACCACCTGCGGGGCCTCGACCCGGAGCTCCTGGAGCACGGCCGCCGGGCGCTCGCCCCGGTGCTGGCGGAGGTCCGCCGTTCGATGCGCCGCCGGGGCGTCGTCACCTTCCAGGACCTCCTCGCCGAGGCGCGGGACCTCCTGGTGGCCCGGCCGGACGTTGCCGCCCGGGCCCGGCGCCGCATCGACCAGCTGCTGGTGGACGAGCTCCAGGACACCGACCGCCTCCAGTGCGACGTGGTGGCGGCCCTCGGCCTGGACGGCGCCCCCGACGAGCGCCCCGGTCTCTTCCTGGTGGGCGACCCCAAGCAGTCGATCTACGGCTGGCGCAACGCCGACCTGCGGGCTTACGAGGACCTCTGGCGACGGGTAGAAGCCGCCGGCGGCCTGCGGCTAACCCTCTACCAGAACTTCCGCTCGGTGCCGGCCATCCTCGCCGAGGTGGCCGAGACGATCGGGCCGGTGATGCTGGAGCGCCCCGGCCTCCAGCCCCGGTTCGAGCCCCTGGTGGCGTGCCCACGGCTGGCGGCGGAGCCCGGCTTCACCCGTGGCCGCCGGGCGGCGGTCGAGCACTGGGTCTCCTGGCGGGCCGGCGACGGCCCCGCCGCGGAGCACCCCGCGGATGGTGGACCCGCCCTGGCCGCGACGCGCTCGGGCGCGGCCACCCTCCTCGAGGCCGAGGCGATCGCGAGGGACCTCGTCGAGCTCCACCGTGAGGAGGGGGTGCCGTGGAGCGCTGCCGCCGTGCTGCTCCGGGCCTTCACCGATCTCGACTGCTACCTGGACGCCTTCCGGCGCCACGGCGTGCCCTTCGCGGTCACCGGCGATCGCCAGTACTACCGCCGCCGGGAGGTGATCGACGCCGCGGCCCTGGTGCGAGCGGTGCTCGATCCGGGCGACCACCTGGCCCTCCTGACCCTGCTCCGCTCCCCCGCGGTGGGCGTCCCCGATGCGGCGCTGGTGCCGCTCTGGTCGGAGGAGCTCCCCCGCCGGATCACCGAGCTCGATCCGTCCGACCCGGAGGCGCTGTCGAGCGCCCTCGCCGGGGTCCGGGAGGCGGTGGGCCGGGCCGCGGCCCGGCTCCCCCACCCGTCCGAGGTGCCGGGGCTCGCACGGGTGCGCGGCTGGGAGGGGATCCTGGTCGCGACGGTCGAGAGCCTGGCCGCCCTGCGGCGCGCCTTCTCGACCGAGCCGGCCGACCGCTTCGTCGAGGAGCTCCGCCGCCGGATACCTCTCGAGGCGATCGCCGCCGCCCGCTATCTGGGGAGCTACCGGCTGGCGAACCTGGAGCGCTTCTTCCGGCGCCTGACCGAGGCCATGGAGGCCTCGGCCGGGGACGTGGAGGCGATCCTCCGGGCGCTACGGCGAGGCGTTGCCCAGGCCCTGGAGGAGGAGGAAGGGCTGCTGCAGGGGGCCGAGGTGGACGCCGTCGCCGTGACGACGATCCACAAGGCGAAGGGGCTCGACTTCGCCCACGTCTACGTCGCCCAGATGCACAAGAGCTCGCCGCCGGACGCTTTGCCTTCGACCGGGGTCGGCTGGGGTGTCGACGCGACGGAATCCGAAAGGCGCCTCGAGTACTGCCTGTTCGGCGCACCCACGCCGGGATTCGCTGCGGTCGCCGAGGAGGCTCGGCGGGTGGCGGCGGCCGAGCGGGTTCGGACGCTCTACGTGGCCATGACCCGGGCCGAGGAGCGGCTGGTCCTCCTCGGCCGCTGGCCCGAGGCGCCTGCGGCCCGGCCCCCCGAGGACGCCGGGAGCTTCATCGAGCTCCTGGGAAGCCGGTTCGAAAGCGTGACGTCGATCGCGGAGATCTGGCAGGAGGCGGCAGGGAGCGGCGGCCGGGTGGACCGGCACCGCGTGCGGTGGGTTTTCCCGGCGCTCGAGGAGGTAGGGTACGGCCACGGCGCGACCGGAGCGGCGCCGGCGAAGCGCCCCGCGAGCCCGGACCCGGCCGCCGTGGCGGCCGTCGCCAGGCGGCTCCGGGAGCTCCGCGCCCTGGCGGCCTCCCGCAGTGCTCGGCCGGTGAGCGCCCCGGCCTCCGAGGAAGCCCACCGGCGGCTCGAGGAGCTGGCCGAGGACCGCTTCGAGGAAGGCGCCGGCGGCGAATCGGGCCGACCCGCAGAGGGGGCGGAGCGGGAGCGCGGCCTCGCCATGGCCGCCGGTGCCGCGGTCCACCGGGTGCTCGAGGAGCTCGATCTGGCGGGGATCGGGGAGGGCGGCCGCTCGACCGGCCTCGGGGCCGAGCTCGCCCGCCAGCGCGAGCGCCTGCCGGAGCTCCTGAGGCCGCTCGTGGCCGAGGGCGAAATCGCGGCGGCTGTCGAGCGCTCGATTGAGCTCCTCGACCGCCTCCTGGCACGAGACTTCATCGAGCGGCTCGCCACCCTCGGGGGCCGGGTGGTGGCCCGCGAGCTCCCGGTCCTCCTGCCACCAGGCTCCCCCGCTGAAGGCCCGGTCGGTTTCGTCTCGGGCTCCGTGGACCTCCTCTACCGGGACGCGGAGACCGGCGGCCTGGTAGTGGCCGACTACAAGACCGACCGGGTCGAGACCGCCGAGGAGATCGGCGAGCGATCCCGCGCCTACGCCCCCCAGGCCCGGCTCTACGCCAGGGCCGTCCAGGAAGCCCTCGGCCTCGACCAGCCCCCCAGGGCCGAGCTCTGGTTCCTGTGGCGGGGAGAAGTGGTCACCGTTCCCGCTCGCCCTCGATGAAGCGGGCGAGCGGGAACGCCGGGCCTACCACTCGAACTTGATCGAGCCCAGGGCCCGGCGGCCGAGGACGTCGCCGCCGAACGCCTGCCAGTGCTCCTCGTCGGTGAGGTTCGAGACGTTGAGACCGAGCGCGATCGAGTCGGTCACCCGGTAGTTGCCGACCAGGTCTACGAGCTCGTAGGACGGCACCTCGCCGTTGAACACCCCGGCCGACCAGTCGAATCCATCGACCCAGCGGAAGCTCACCGCCGCGTCCCAGCGGTCGGCCGCGTAGAGCAGGCCGGTGCTGAAGCTGTGCTCGGGCGCGTTCGGCTTGAGCTGGTTCGCGAGCTGCGGGCTCGGCGCCTCGACGATGTCAAAGTCGAACCAGGAGTAGTTGAAGCTCCACCGCCAGGGCCGGGAGATGTGCCACTGGAGGCCGACGTCGATGCCCTCGGTATCGACCTCGCCGAAGTTGGTGTAGGTGGCGCCGACCAGGATCGGCGCGCCGTCGAAGTTGTTCGACAGAGCGGCCAGGGCCGGGATCTGAGCGATCAGCCCCTGGAGCTGCGCCAGCAGGATCGCCCGAGCCTGCGCGTTGAGAGCGGCCGGCGGGGCGTAGAACTGGAAGTCGGGGTTGAGGCGCCCCCCGGGGCCGACGTTCGGCAACAGGTCGCTGATGAAGTTCTCGGCCGAGGAGCTGTAGTAGTCGGCCGTCAGCAGGGTCCGGCCGCCGAGCACACCGGAGTAGCCGAGCTCCCAGGTCTCGATCTCCTCGATCGCGAGGTTGGCGTTGCCGACGGCGAGGACCGGGATGGCGCCGAAGCCGAGCGGCACGCCGCCGAGGAGCGGGCCGAGGGCCGCCTCGAGCGCCGCCAGGGCGGTGAGCGGCGGCGCGACGGGGGCCTGGAGGAAGAACTCCGAGTAGTTGGCGACCTGGAAGGCCTCGTTGTAGGTCAGCCGGAGCGTCTGGTTGGGGGTCAGGGCGAAGACCAGCGAGCCCTTGGGCGAGAACTGCGAGTCGTGGAGGTTGCTCTCGTCGTAGCGGCCGGCCAGGACCGCCTTGAGCCGGTTGGTGATGTCGAAGTCGGCCTGGGCGAAGACCGCCGAGAAGTCGGCGTCGACGTCGGCGAAGGTCAGGGTCCGCTCGGTCCGGATCTCCTCCTCGCCGTACGAGGCGCCCGCCACCACCCGGGCCCGGCCGTCGAAGAAGTCCTGGTTGCCCTGGAGCTCGAGCTGCCAGTTGGTGTCGTCGAGCAGGAGCAGCCCGGCCGGGCTGGTGGGGGTGATGCTCGCCTGGAGCGAGCGCTGGACGGCGTCCCGGCCGTTCCAGTAGCCCAGCAGGTTCCAGTGCGGGGCGTTGTAGTTGCCGCGGAACCAGGGGCGGTCGACGTCCAGGAGCTGGACTCGGCCGATGCCGGTCTGGAAGACCGGCCCCTCGATCGAGGCGTAGCCGCCCTCGATCGTCGCCGCGTGGCCGTTGTCGAAGTACCTGTCGAGGCGCACGCCGCCGAAGAGGATCTCGTTCTCGTCGAGCACCGGCGCGATCCGCTCCGCGGGCAGCAGCCCGTGCTCGGTCGTACCGTACTCGCTCTGGGTGACCGCCTGGGGCGTCCCCACCCGCGCCACGGTGAAGTCGTCGCTGCCGCGGTAGCCGCCGTTGACCTTGTAGAACCAGCCGCCGCCGATCTCGCCGCCCTGGCGCAGGTCGGCGTTGACGGTCGAGAGCTCGCCGCCGGCCAGGCGGGCGAAGCCGCCCTCGCTGTAGCGCGCCTGCTTCGAGACCAGGTTGAGCACGCCGTTGAAGGCGTTGGCGCCGTAGAGCGCCGAGCTCGGGCCCCGCACCAGCTCGGCGCTCGCCAGGTCGTCGAGCGGCATCGAGATCGCGGCCCACTCCTGGGCGCCGAGGAACGGCACCGAGGGGTCGCGGCCATCGATCAGGGTGACGATGCGCCGGTTGAGCGAGCTGTTGAAGCCGCGGGTGTTGAAGTTGAAGTCGTAGAGGCCGCTCTGGGTGACCTGGGCGCCGGGGGTGAACTCCAGGAGCTTCGGGAGCTGAGCGCGAGGCCTCGCGCTCGATCTCCTCCTCGGAGAGGTGGGTGACGGCGGCGGGGGCGTCGACGATCCGCTCCTGGCGCCGGGAGGCGGAGTAGACGGTCAGGGTGTCGGCAAAGCTGACGTCCCAGGCCACGCTGTGGTCGAGGCGCGCGGTCTCGCCCGCCG
>DATKCC010000388.1:0-2546 GCA_035513375.1 Thermoanaerobaculia bacterium
GGTCGCGGGACGAGGCGCTCGCGTTCCTGCGCGCCCGGGTGCTCGAGAGCGACACCCAGCTCGGGACCGAGACCCTGCGCTATGCGGTCGACATCCCGGCCCAGGCCCTGGCCTACAAGACCGGCGCCCTGGCGATCCGCGACCTCCGCCGGCGAGCCGAGGAGGCCCTGGGGGAGCGCTTCGACATCCGCCGCTTCCACCAGGCCGTCCTCGGCCACGGCGCGATGCCGCTCAGCGTGCTCGAGGAGCACCTCGAGTGGTGGATCGAGCGCGAGCGGGCGCGCCCGGCCGGGGAGCCGGTCGCTCCCTGACCCCGGGGATCGGGCCGCGGGCCGGTCAGCTACCCGCACGGCGCCTGGAGCGACCGGCGGCGGCCCGTGGACGGCATGGAAGAGCCGACGAGCAGGTGGTAAGCTTTCGCTCAAGCGAAAGAGATCGCAGCCGGTGGGCACTTCCAAGGTGCGGAACCCCGGAGGTGGCATGGCCGACGAGCTCGGCGCGCGACAGATCGAGCGGTTGCTCCTCGACTCCCCGGACGGGCGGCGGTTCACCCAGGACTCGCCCGTCCTGCCCGACGTCTGGAAGGCGTGCTGGCTCGACGCCCTCGCGGACCGGCGGCGGCGCCTCGACCTGCTGATCACCCCCTTCGGCGACACCTCCGCGAGCGCGCTGGCGCTCGAGCTCCAGGACCGCCTGGACCCCGGCTGGCGGGAGCGCTCCGCGAGCGAGGAGGCGCCGGAGCTCGATCTGCCGGCGGTCGCCTACAACGCTTCGACCGTCGCCGCGCGGCTGCGGTTCGAGGAGCTCGTCCGCGTGGTCCTGCCGCTCACCGACTGGTGGCGAAAGAACGTCTGGGTGGGCCGGGTCCTGGAGCGGGGCGACCTCGCCGCGGTCCTCGCCATCCCCGAGATCGAGGGCGCCCTCGTCGAGCTGGTGGTCGACCCCCGCCGGGCCGGCACCACCTCCAACGAGTACCTGACGGCGGACCTCCTCTGGACCGTCCGGATCGTCGGGGCGCTCGCGCTCGCCCACGGCGACGAGCCCGAGGACCGCGCGGCGCTGCGGGTCCTGTTCGAGGCCGTGGAGGCACCGGACGAGGGAGAGCCCGGGACCGTGGCCGCGTCGCGCGCCGAGGCCCGCCGCGCGGCCGCCCGGCGCCTGGTGGCGGCGACCCGCAAGCTGGTCGAGGGGATCGAGCCGCCCGAGGAGCACCCGCTGGTCTTCTCGGTCAACCGCAACCGCCCGGCCGAGGTCAGCGTCTGCGACTCGGCGCTCGCGGTCAAGGCCGACGCCGCGCGCCGGCTGTTCGAGATCCACTCGGCCGACATTGCCTGGGCGGTCGTCGACAGCGGGATCGACGCCACCCACCCGGCCTTCGCCAAGCGCAAGCCCGGGGGACGGCTCGAGACGACCGGAGAGGCGTCCTTCCCCTACCGGAGCCGGGTGGTGAAGACCTACGACTTCTCCCTGGTCCGCTACCTGCTCTCGCCGGATTCGCGGCTGATCGAGGGCCGCACCCGCCAGCTCGCCGCCCTGCTCGAAGAGCGGAGCGACGACCCCGACGTCTGGCGGTGGAAGGCTGAGCGCAAGACCCTGGAGGAGCTCGCGGCGGCCCTCGGCTCGGGGCGGCGGGCCCGCGAGGCCCAGGAGCTGCGCCGGAGCCTCGAGTCCGGCCGCCAGGTGGACTGGGACCTGGTGCGGCAGGTCCTCGAGATCCCCCACGAGGCGGGCGCCTACCGGCCGCCCCTCAACAACCACGGCACCCACGTCGCCGGGATCCTCGGGGCCGACTGGCGCAAGGGCGACAGACTCGACGACCAGGGGCACGCCCTCGACGCCGGCGACAGCGCGGCCCAGGGCAAGGACGTGGGAACGCCCACCGAACGCGACCTGCTGGGCGTCTGCCCGGACATCCGGCTCTACGACCTCAGGGTGCTCGGCGCCGATGGCCGGGGCGACGAGTTCGCGGTGATCGCGGCGCTTCAGTTCGTGCGCCACATGAACTTGCACAAGGACTACATCGTGGTGCACGGCGCCAACCTCTCGCTGTCGATCCGCCACGAGGTCAGCAACTACGCCTGCGGGCGGACCCCGGTCTGCGAGGAAGCCGAGCGGCTGGTCGCCTCCGGCGTCATGGTGGTGGCGGCGGCCGGCAACCGCGGCTACCTGAAGTACCTGACCGACGAAGGCCCGAGCGAGGGGTACCACTCGATCTCGATCACCGATCCGGGCAACGCCGAGGGCGTCCTCACCGTCGGCGCGACCCATCGCTCGAGCCCCCACACCTACGGTGTCTCCTACTTCTCGAGCCGCGGGCCGACCGGCGACGGGCGCCTGAAGCCGGACCTGGTCGCCCCGGGCGAGAAGATCCTCTCGGCGGCGCCCGAGGGCCGGAGCTGCCGGCTCGACGGCACCTCGATGGCGGCGCCCCACGCGAGCGGGGTGGCGGCGCTGCTGATGGCCCGCCACCGCGAGCTCGCCGGCCAGCCGCGGCGGGTCAAGGAGATCCTCCTCGCGACCGCGACCGACCTCGGCCGCGAGCGCTA
>DATKCC010000389.1:0-2943 GCA_035513375.1 Thermoanaerobaculia bacterium
GGTCGAGAGCAGCGCCACCCGCAGGTCCGGAGCGAGGAAGGCCATCAGGTAGTCCCGACCGTAGCGCCCGAGGCCGGCCCTCTCGGCGAGATAGTCGGTGTGGCCGGTGAATCCGGGAAGGGCGTGGCGGGCGATCGACTCTTTCGACACCGGCGCGGTCACCAGCGCCCGGGCGACCCCGCGGGAGGCGAGGTCGATGCCGGCGTCGAGGGCGCACAGTGCCCCCTGCGCGTCCTCGGGTCCGGAGCGGCCGGGCTCGACCCTTCGGGGCCGCCTCACCGGGTCGAGGACCGGCACGGCGCCCGGTGGCAGGTCCGCCAGGCGCTCCGCATCCGGGGATGCGTCGAGCCAGCAGAGCCGCTCCCAGGCCACCGGCGGCACCGCGGAGGCCACGGCCTCGAGCGCCGAGCGCTCCGCCACCAGCAGCGGCAGGTAACGATCCTCGCCCCCGCGGTGGCGGGCGACGAGCTTCAGCAGGATCTCGGGTCCGATGCCGGCGGGGTCGCCCTGGGTGACGGCGAGTAGGGGCGGGCTCAATCCTCCTCGTCCGACTCGGGGGCCGCCTTCGGTCCGGAGGCGGCCCGCCGGCCGCGGCGGGCCGCCCGGAGCTCCGCTTCCTTGAACAAGTAGCGGATGCTGTGCTTGGGCACGAGAAGGGTCGGGCCGTCGTTGCGATTGAGCTTGATCATCCCCTTGTCGTACCACTCGATCCAGCCCCGGAGCTCCTCGTCATTGTTGAGCACCACCACCATCGGCGTCTTCGCCGCCATCTGCTTGAGGTAGTAGTACTCCTCGGCGTTGGTCTGCTCCGGCGGCACCTGCTTGCGGCGGGTGCCCCGCGGGCCGATCTCTTTCTTGAAGTCCTGAGCGTCGGGTCGGATGAGCTTGCGATTGGCCATGGGCTTCACTTTCGGGCTCGGCGCTTCCTCTCGTACTGGTCGTCCTCGTAGGCGAGACAGCAGAGGAGCCGGCCGCACTGGCCGGAGATCTTCGACGGGTTGAGCGAGAGGTTCTGGCGCTTCGCCATCTGGATCGAGATGGGCTTGAACTCGGTCAGCCAGGTCGAGCAGCACAAGGTCAGGCCGCAGACGCCGATTCCGCCCAGGAGCTTCGACTCGTCGCGGGCACCGACCTGGACCATCTTCACCCGAACGCCGAACCGGCTCGCGAGCTCACGTACTAGCTGGCGGAAGTCCACGCGGCCCTCGGCGGTGAAGTAGAAGGTCGCCTGCTTGCCGTAGAGCGAGAAGTCGACCCGGAAGACCTTCATCTCGAGACCGAGCTCGCGGGCCTTCTCCTGGCCGAAGCGCCTGGCCGTGGCCTCGCTCTCGAGCTGGCGATCACGGGCTTCCTGGTCCTCGGGGGTGGCACGGCGGACCACCGGCCGGGCCGAGCCCTTCTGGCACGGCTTGAAGACCGGCATCGGCGACTTCTCCACCCTGCCGAACGCCGGCCCGCCGTCGAGCTCGACGATCAGGCGCTCGCCCTCTGGGTACCGCTCCCCGGCTGTCCGGCACAGAGTGAGGTTGGTTTCCTCACCGAACCGGACCCCCACGAAAGTATCTTCGACGGCCGTCGAGCGGCCCGTGTAGGAGCAGCCAGCGCAACCCATGGGATGACATTCCTCGACCGGCGTCCCCCGGCGGGGCTACCGGATCACTGCGGGTCCAACCTTGAACGGTTCAAGCAAGTGACCGGACGAGTGTCATTATATGGCAACCGCCCGGAGGGACTGTCAATCAGGGGTAACGCCTCGGTTCGGGCGTTATTCCCGAGCTCATCGCGCTTCCCTTTCGAGGACCCGCCGGCCGATGTCGGAGCGCAGGATCTTCGCCGGCCAGTCGATCTCTCCGGCCGCCGCATAGGCCCGCCGGAGGGCTTCGACCAGGGTCTCGCCGCGGGCGCACACGTCGATCACTCGGCCCCCTGCGGTGACGAACGTCTCCTCGCCGTCCCGCGGCTCGAGCGCGGTACCGGCGTGAAAGACCTCGATGCCCTCATGGGCTCGCGCGCGGTCGATCCCGCGGATCGCCTCGTCCCGGACCGGCTTACCCGGGTATCCGGCGCTCGCCAGGACGACGCAGGCCGCGGCTTCCCGGCCGAAGTGAAGGCGGTGGGAGCGGAAGTCGCCTTCGGCGCCGGCGGCGAGGACCGGCAGCAGGTCGTCCTCGATCCGAAGCAGCAGGGCCTGGGCTTCCGGGTCGCCCAGGCGGACGTTGAACTCCAGCACCTGGGGGCCTTGCCCGGTCAGGATGAGACCGGCGTAGAGCACGCCGCGGAACGGCCGGCCCTCCGCCGCCATCCCCTCGACCGCCGGGCGCATCACCCGCTCCACGATTTCGCGCGCGAGCTCCGCCGAGACCAGGCCCGACGGGCTGTGGGCACCCATGCCGCCGGTGTTCGGACCGGTGTCTCCGTCACCGATCCGCTTGTAGTCCTTCGAGGTCGCGAGCGGTAGCACCCGCTCGCCGTCCGAGAGGGCCATGAACGAAACCTCCTCGCCGGCGAGGAACCGCTCGACCACCACCCGGTCGCCGCTCGCGCCGAAGCGCCGCTCCTCGAAGAACTGGGCGAGGGCGTCCTCGAGCTCGCGGACGGTCTCAGGGATGAGCACCCCTTTGCCGCCGGCGAGGCCGTCGGCCTTGAGCACGACCGGGAGGCCGAAGCCAAGGGCGGCGGTGCGTGCCTCGGCGGCGTCGTGGGCGACTGCGAAGTCCGGGGTCGGGATGCCGTGGCGGCCCATCAGCTCCTTGGCGAAGACCTTGCTCCCTTCGAGCACCGCCGCCTGGCGGGAGGGCCCGAACACCCGCAAGCCCCGACGGGTGAGCTCGTCGGCCAGCCCGAGCGTGAGCGGCAGCTCCGGCCCGACGACCGTCAGGTCGATCCGGAGGTCGGCGGCGAAGCTCGCCAGCCCCTGGACGTCGTCGGCGCCCTCGGCCACGA
>DATKCC010000390.1:0-2902 GCA_035513375.1 Thermoanaerobaculia bacterium
GCCGACCCGACGGCTGGGGACGCCCGTGGCGCGGCGCGGACCTACTCCCAGGTGCTCAACGTGATCTGGGAGCCCGCGGGGGAGGAGTTGACCGTGACCGTCTTCCTCGACGGCACGATCGGGGAGCGGGACTACTCGGTCGTTCGCCTCCAGGTGCCGCCGCCCCGGGTCCTGGTCCGGATCCCCGGAGTCGAGCGGCCCTTCCCCCGCTCTGCGATCCCGGTAGGGACCGACCTGGTCGAGGGCATCCGCCTCGGCTTCCACCCCGATCGGAGGGAGAGCGAGCTCCACCTGGTCCTCGACCTCGCCACCCCCGAGGCCGGGGTCGTCCGTTCGGAGGCCGCCGGCAGCGAGCTTCGCCTCGTCGTCGGCAAGAACGGCAGCGGCTAGCCCCAGCCCCGGCGAGCCCCGGGCGCCGGCGCCCCTCTCCCCCCTCGGTCTACCGCAGCCGGTAGTTGACGAACGTCTCCCCGAGCTCCGGCGCGATCAGCCGGAGCGAGACGACCTCGCCGGCCCCGAGCCCCTGCGCGATCCGCTCGACGTCGGCGGGGGTCCCGACCTCCTGGCCGTTGACCCGGAGCAGGATCTGCCCGGGCCGGACGCCGGCGTTGGCCGCGGCGCTGAAGGGCACCACCTCGGAGATGATCACGCCGTCGCTGCGCTCGTGGCCGAAGCGCTCGGCGATGGCGGCGGTCAGCCCCTGCACCTGGAAGCCGAGCTTCTCGGCCGACGCCTGGGCGGCGCGGCGCTGGCGCTCCGGCTCCTCGGTCGCGAACCGGCCGAGCTCGGCCTCGATCTCCTGCCGGTTCCCCGCCCGGATCACGCTCAGCGTCACGCGGTCGCCGGGCTGGCGCTCGGCGAGGGTGGTGGTGAGGTCGGCCGCGTCGTCGATCGCCTCGCCTTCCACCGCCACGATCACGTCACCGATCTGGAGCCCGGCCTTCTCGGCGGGGCTGTCGGGCACCACGGTGGCGACGTTCGCGCCCCGGATCTCCGCGAGCCCGAAGGCTTCGGCATCGACCGCGTTCACGGTCCTGACGGAGATCCCGAGCTGCGGTCGACGGACCTCGCCGAACTGGAGGATGTCGGAGACCACCTTCCTGGCCAGGTCGATCGGGATGGCGAAGCCGTAGCCGACGAACGCCGGCCCGCCGACGATCGCGGTGTTGATCCCCACCACCCGACCGCTGAGGTCGACGAGCGGCCCGCCGGAGTTGCCCGGGTTGATCGCCGCGTCGGTCTGGAGGAAGGCTTCGAGGGCGGTTTGCCGGCCGGTGAGCTGGCGGCGCTTGGCGGAGAGGATGCCCGCCGTGACGGTGGCCTCGAGCTCGAACGGCGAGCCCAGGGCGAGGACCCAATCGCCGACCTGCAGGGGATCGGAGCTGCCGAGCTCGGCCGCCGGCAGGGTCTCGCCCTCCCTGGGCTGGATCCGGAGGACGGCGACGTCGCTCGCTTCGTCGGAGCCCACCACCTCGGCCCGGTACTCCCGTCCGTCCACCAGCCGGACCAGGACCCAGGAGGCGTCGGCCACCACGTGATGGTTGGTCACGACGTGCCCTTCGGCATCGAAGATGAAGCCGGAGCCGCTCCCCACCTGGGGGGGGAGCTGGCCGGGCGGGGCCTGGGGCCCGAAGAAGAACTCGAACGGGTCGGGGGTCCCAGGGGGCCGCTGGCCGCGCCGGGCAGCCTCGGCGCTACGCTCGACCTGGACGTAGACCACGGCCGGCAGGGCGCGCTGCGCCGCGGTCCGGAAGGCGCTCGACAGCGAGTAGGCCGCTTCGGTGTCGGCCGCGGAGACCGCCGGCGGCGTGGAATCGGGGTGCGTCTGGCGGGTCTCGGCCGGCCCGCAGGCGGCGAGGAGCAGGATGACGAGGGTGGCGAGGACGCGGTGGAGGTCGGCGCTCGATCGCATGGGGGGGTTGGTCTCCTGTGATGCAGCGGGTCTCGAAAGGCGTACCTGAAGCGTCGATTCAGCATGCAAGGTTCGCTCCTACCTGCAGGCCCGGCCGGCGCCGGGAGAGTCGCCGCGCCGTGGCGTCGGCGCCTGGCCCTGCGGCGACTCCCGGCGCGCAGGATCGGCAGGCCGGGCCCGCCGCCGCGGCACGGTGGAGCGCGGCTCGGTCCCAGACTACGGGCCGTCGACCAGCCGGAGCATCTCGTCGAGATTGGCCTCGCCGTCGGCCTCGCCGATCTCGATCAGGCGGCGGAGGTAGCCGGGCTGGAACATCAGCAGGGAGAGGAGGTCGGGGCTCGCGGTCTCCCGGGAGCCGAGACTCCGCACGAGGTAGCGGAAGACCCTAGGCAGCTCGGGCTCGAGCCGGCCGGCCAGGGTCCCCAGGTCCTGCGACGGCCGGACGGTGCCGACGTCGATCAGCCGCAACCCGTGGCGCTTCTCCTCCGGCAGCTCGCGGAGCAACAGGTTCAGCCGCTCGATCCGCATGCAGTCCTGGTCGAGCATGTCGAGGAAGACGGCGTTCAAGAGCTGGCCGAGGATCTGCACGGGCGGCGGGTAGCCCTGGACCGCCGGCCGGTCGGCCTCGGGGATCGTCCGCCGGTAGCGGGTGGAGATCGCCAGGATGCGGTCCGCGCCGAGGTGGATCGCCGGCGACAGCGGCGTGACCAGACGGATGCCGCCGTCGCCGTGCCAGGAGCCGTCGAGCTCGACCGCCGGGAAGAAGATCGGCAGCGCCGCCGAGGCCATGACGTGGCTGACCGTGATCCGGGGACAGGCGACGCTTCGCCGATTCGGCCGCTCCCAGGCCTCGACCTCTCGGCCCGCCACCCAGACGACCGACTGGCCGGTGCCGAAGTTGGAGGTGATGAGGGTGAAGCTCTGGAGCCGCCCGCGCTCGAGGGCGCCGACGATCCCGGGGATGCCGCCGTCCGGCTCGGCGCCGAGCGC
>DATKCC010000391.1:0-8992 GCA_035513375.1 Thermoanaerobaculia bacterium
GACCGAGTAGTCCCGCTCCCCGATCGTGCCGTCGAGGAAGACGGTCACGGTCAACTCCTCCCCCGCGGGCTCCCAGATCACGTTGAGCACCTGGGAGTAGGTCCGCGCCGCGCCACGGGCGTCCCCAGCCGTCGGGTCGGCCGGCGGCGGGGCCGCCGGTCGGGAGGGCACGGGGGCGGGCGACGGTTCGGCAGGCGGCTCGAAGAACCCGATCTCCGGCTCGCCGGGCTCCGCGGAGCCCTCCCCACCGGCGGCCTCGGATGGGAGCACCGGGGTGACCGGATCCGCCGCCGCCTCGACCACGGCGATGACGTCCTGCGGCGTCTCCAGGTCGGCCGGCGCATCGCGCCCCAGGAGCAGCCGCACCGCCACGTCCGGGAACAGCAGCGACCCGGCGGCCGCCAGCGCCACCAGCACCACCACCACGAGGAGGATCACCAGGAGCGGCCGAGGGCGCCGGCCGGTGCGCGCGACCGCCGCGCCGCGATAGCTGCGGGCGTAGGTGTAGGGCGAGGGAGCCGCGGCCAGACTCGGCGCCTCGGGCAGCTCGATCGGTCGTGCGGCCGCGACCGGCTCGCCTCCGACCGCCTCCTCGCCGCCCCCGTCCGCGACCGGCTCGCCTCCGGCCGCCTCCTCGCCGCCCCCGGCCGCGGTCTCGGCCACCGGTAGCGGCGGGTCCTCCCACCACTTGCCCTCGGTGTCGAGGGCCGGCGCGGCGAGCGCCGCGCCAATCGGGGCGCTCGGATCGGCGCTCTGGGCGAGGACCCGGTCGATCAGCTCTCGGCTCTCGGGCTCGAGACGCAGGAACCGCACTCCCATGCCGGCGGGCCGGTCGAACTGCTCGTCCTTCTCGCGAACCCAAGCGACCTCACCCAGACCGTGGACCAGCCGGGAGTAGTCCTCGAGCGTGAGCTCGAAGTCGAACACCGTGCCCACGGGCGGGGGCGCGGTTGTGCGGATGAACATGCCTCCCGGAGAGAGGTTCTCCAGGTACTCGTTGACGAACCCGCGGAAATCCTTGAACTTGAGCGAGACCCGGCGGCGCAGGTCCACCCGCAGGCCTTCGCGCTGGTCGAACGGCCCTCGGGGCGGGCTGGGGACGGTGGCGCTCACGATGGCGTCAGATTATAGCCGCGAGCCCCATCAGGCCCTAGCAGCCCGGCGGTCCCTAAGCCATCCGCCGTTTCCGACCGCCCTCGTACTTCTGGGTCGCGAAGCCGACGATCAGGCCCACCAGGCTGCCGGGCAGGACGATTCGGCCCAGCCGGCGGGAACCGACGCGGGCCCCCCCCCGCCCGGCTCCCGCCGTTCTAGAATCGCCGGCACGATGCGACATCGCCGAGCGCTGGGCGTCCTCCTCGTAGCCGCTGCGGCCAACTTGAGCGGAGGGTCGCCCGGCGCCGAGGGCGCGCCGCCCGGGGACGCTGCCGCGGGCCCGGCGCCGGCCGGCGGCCCGGTGGTCCTCGAGCTCTTCACCTCCCAGGGCTGCTCGAGCTGCCCCGCGGCCGATCGCCTGCTCACCCGGCTGGGCTCGGACCCACAGCTCCTCACCCGGGTTTTCCCGCTCGCCTTCCACGTCGACTACTGGAACCACATCGGCTGGACCGACCCGTTCTCGTCCGCGAGCTGGTCGGAGCGTCAGCGGCGCTACGCCCGAGCCTTCGGCAGCGGACGGATCTACACCCCGCAGCTCGTGGTCAACGGCCGGCGGGAGGCCGTAGGCTCCAGGGTGGAGGACGTCTACCGGTTGGCGCGGGAGGCCCTGGAGACGGAGCCGGCGGCGGCGGTCCGGGTGCGGCTCTCCCCCGGAGGTCCGGACACCCTCCGGGCGGCGGTCACCGCCCGCCTCGAGCGGCCGATTGCCGGAGGCTCGGGGGAGCCCCTGGAGATCCTCGTCGCCCTCTACCAGAAGGGCCTCACGACCTCCGTCCCCCGTGGCGAAAACTCCGGCCGGGCGCTCGAGAACGACTACGTCGTCCGCCTCCTGGAGCGGGCCGGAGAGCTGCCCGCGAAGGCCGGCGCCGAGCTCGAAGCGGGAGTCGCCTTCGAGCTCGAGCCCCAGTGGCGCCGCCCCGACTTCGGTGTAGTCGCTTTCGTCCAGGACCCAGCGACCCTGGCGATCCACGGCGCCGCCCGCGCCACCCTCGAGATCGTCGAGTAGGGCGATCGGCCCACCGCTCCCGGCGAAGCGGGAGGGTCGTGGGTTTTTTACAAGTAAATCCTTGATTTAATCCGAGCCACCTGCCAGACTCCTCCCGTCAACCAAGCTGACGGGAGGAGGAAGCCATGCTGACGACTGCGGCGGTCCTGTTCGGTGCAGGGGCCCTGGTGGGGCTCTACATGGTGGTGCGGTACTTCCAGGGGAAGGGCTGGCCGATCGGCGTCGCCCTGGTGCACGGCCTGTTCGGCGCTTCCGGCCTGGTGGTCCTCGCCTGGGCGGTCTATCAGGGGCTCGGGACGGGCGGCTACTTGACGACGATCGCCCTGGTGCTCTTCGTGGGGGCGGCGCTCGGCGGGTTCGTGCTGTTCGCCGCGCACCTCCGCGGGCAGGCGTTCTCGCGCCCCCTGGTCGTGATCCACGCCGGAGTGGCGGCGGTTGGCCTCGTCCTACTGCTCCTCTCCCTGTAGGCCGATGGTGACGCCGATCCGTTTCCGGCCGTCGGAGGGCCTGCGGGTGTTGGGCCATCCGGCCCACGCCCTCCTGGTCCACCTGCCCTTGGGACTGTGGGTCGCGTCGGCCGCCTGGGACGCCCTGGCCCTCGCCGGGGTCGGCCCGGGAGCCGGCGAGCTCTTCTCCCAGGTCGCCTTCTGGTCGATCGCCGGCGGGCTGCTGGCGGCGGCCCCCGCTGCCGCCACCGGATTTCTCGACCTGATCGCCCTCGGCAAGGGCAGGGAGCGGGCGGGCGACCTCGCGACCTACCATCTGGTCGCGATGCTCTCGGCGGCCGCGGCCTACGGTGGGAGCCTGGTCGCTCGGGGCGGCTCTGCGCCGGCCGCCGGTGGCCGCCTGGGCTGGGCCCTGGCCCTCGCCGGGGCGGGCCTGGCGCTCCTCACCGTCGGCGGCTGGCTGGGCGCGGAGCTGGTCTACGGCCATGGGGTGGGCGCCCGCGCCGCGCGGCCCCGAAGCTCTCCCGGCTCTGCCAGCGGGGCGCCATGAGCGAGGCCCCCCCAGCCGCCGGCCTGTCGCCGATGCGCAAGGCGATCCTCGGCATCGTCAAGCGCGGCGGCTCCGCGGCGGTCGGCGAGCTCGCCGCGGAGCTCGCGGTCTCCTACGAGGCCGTGCGCCAGCAGGTCCGCCAGCTCCACCGGGAGGGCTGGATCGAGCGCCGGGTCGCCCGCGATGTGTCTCGGGTCGGTCGCCCCGAGGCCCGCTACCGTCTGACCCCGGCAGCCGACCACCTGTTCCCGAAGCACTACGACGCCCTCTCGGTCGAGCTCCTCGACGCCGTGGGCGAGCGGTTCGGGCAGGGAGGGGTGCGGGCGATCCTCGCCGATCTGACCGACGCCCGGGTCCGCGAATGGGAGCCGCGTCTCCAGGGGATGGACCTCGAGGAGCGGCTGGCGGCGCTCCAGGGGATCTACCTCGACGGCGATCCCTTCGTCTCGGTCGAGCGCGGCGCCGACGGCGCCCTGCGCTTGGTCGAGCGCAACTGCCCGTTCCTGAGCGTCGCCGAGAAGCGCCCCGCCCTGTGCAGCATCACCGTCTCGGCGCTCACCCGGCTCCTGAGGCGCCGCGTGGTCCGCGAGCGTACCTTCCAGGCCGGCGACGGTTGCTGCGCCTTCCGCGTGCTCGACCAGAAGCCGGTCGACGCGGACCGGTACCGCTTCGAGCTCGAGCCGGCTCCCGGCGCCTGAAGCGGCCGAGCTCTGTCTCGGCCGGCGGTTGCGGAACGGACGTTAGCGGAACGACCGCCGAGCCCCCACCTCGGCCGGCGCAGAGGCCGGACCCGGCAAATGTTCGCGGCGCCGCTCAGGCCGCCGCTTGCTCCGCCGCCTCGGGCAGGTCGATCCGGTTGCCCTGCTTGACCTCCTCGGAGGGCTCCTTGAGGTCCCAGACCAGGCCTACCAGGGCGAAGAGGCGCAGCACGTAGTAGGTCGGGTCGAACTCCCACCAGAAGAATCCCTGCCGGGTCGAGGCCTTGTAGTAGTGGTGGTTGTTGTGCCACCCCTCGCCCAGGCAGATGATCGCCAGCAGCCAGTTGTTTCGGCTGCCGTCTTTCGTCCGGTAGCGGCGCTTGCCGAACATATGGGTCAAGCTGTTGATGGCGAAGGTGCAGTGCCAGGTGATGACCGTCGAGATGAACAGGCCCCAGACCAGGGCCGGGAAGCCGCCGACCAGGTACAACACCGCCCCGAGGGTGATCCCGGGCCACAGGTCGTGCTTGTTCAGCCAGACGAGCTCGGGGTACTTGGCGAAGTCGGCGATCCGCTCGTAGTCGGTCGCGTTGTGCTTGGTGCTCAAGATCCAACCGACATGGGCCCAGAGAAACCCCTGGAGGCCCGGCGAGTGGAGGTCGCCGTGGTGGTCGCTGTGCCGGTGATGGTGGCGGTGGTGGGCGGCCCACCAGAGCGGCCCCTTCTGGAACGAGAGCAGACCGAGCAACGCCAGCACGAGCTGGAAGGCGCGGCTGGTCTTGTAGGTGCGGTGCGAGAAGTAGCGATGGTAGGCCGCGGTCAGCCCGAACATCCGGACCAGATAGAGGCCCAGACAGAGCCCGACGAGCTCCCAGGAGAACGGCACCCAGAAGGCCGCCAGGCAGGCCAGGTGGACGGCCGCGAAGGGGAGGATCTTCCAGGTCCAGCGGAACTCGGGGGCGCCTTCGAATTCGATCATTCGTCAATTGTCGCGGTTGATCCCCCGAAACACCATCAGCAGCGGGTCACGTGCGTGTCAGGCTTCGGTCACGCCCTGCTGCGCTAGCATTGGGAGCGATGGCCAGGATCCGTCCCACCCCGATCGTCGCCAGCTACGTCATCTCGCTGGTGGTCGTCGTCGCGCTGCTGGTCCTCTGGGTGGTCTACGTCCTCCAGTCCCGGGCACGGATCGACGAGCTCGCCGACCGCGTCGGCGTCTCGGTCGGTCAGGCCCACTGGGTGGTGCTGGCCATCGGCTGCGGCCTGGCGCTGCTGCTGCTGATCGAGCTCACCTCGCAGCTCGCCAACTCCTTCGCCGAGCGCCGCTACACCCACAAGCAGGAGGAGTTCCTCGCCACCGTGACCCACGAGCTCCGCACCCCGCTCGCGGCGATCAAGCTCCACGCCCAGACACTCGAGCGCGACGACATCACCGCCGAGGAGCTCCGGCGCTCACTCGGGTTCATCCTCCGGGAGGCCGCGCGGATGGAGGTACTGGTCGCTGACGTGCTCGAGTCGAGCCGGCTGGTGGCGCGCAAGAAGCATCTGGAGCTCCGGCCGCTCGAGCTCCGCGCCTTTTTCCGCCGCTACCTCGAGGAGGTCGCGCCGCGGATCGAGGCCCGGGGCCTGCGCTTCTCTTCCCGGATCGACTCGGCCGCGGTCGTGCTCGCCGACGAGAACGCGCTCGTGCGGCTGATGGACAACCTGGTCGAGAACGCCGCGCGGTTCTCCGACCAGGGGGGTGAGGTCCGCTGCCGGGTGGAGGACGAGGGGCCCTGGGCGGTGATCGAGGTCGAGGACGACGGCATCGGCATCCCCAAGGGCGAGCTCAAGAAGGTCTTCGACCGCTTCTACCAGGTGACCCACCCAGACGAGCGGCGGCGCAAGGGGACCGGCCTCGGCCTGTTCATCGTCTCGGGGCTGGTCCGGGAGCTTCGCGGCGACGTGCGTGCCTACTCCCACGAGGGGCGGCCCGGAACCACCTTCCGCATCGAGCTGCCGATCGCCGAGGAGGCGGCGTGAGCGAGGCTCCGAAGCCTCGGGTCCTGGTCGTCGAGGACGAGGATGCGATCGCCCACGGGCTGGTCTTGAACCTCGGCCGCAAGGGCTACGAGACCGAGGTCGCCGCCGACGGCCACGAGGCTCTGGAGCGCGCCGAGAAGCGCGACTTCGACCTCATCCTGCTCGACATCCGCCTGCCGGACCTCGACGGCTTCGAGGTCTGCCAGCGGTTGCGCCAGCGCTCGGACCTGACGCCGATCCTGATCCTCACCGCTCGCGGCCAGCCGGACGACGTGGTCTATGGCCTGAAGCTCGGGGCCGACGACTACATGGTCAAGCCCTTCGACCTGGCCGAGCTCCTGGCCAGGGTCGAGGGCATGCTGCGGCGCCGAGCCTGGGCCCACGACGGCGGGCCGCCGGCGGCGCCGGAGAGGACCTCGACCCCGGAGCGGTTGGAGGTCGGGGAGTGCTGGGTCGATTTCAAAGCCTGGCGGGCGAAGACCCGCAAGGGGATCGTCGAGCTGTCGAAGAAGGAGATGGCGGTGATGCAGGTCTTCGCTCGCCGCCCCAACCAGGTGATCAGGCGCCGCGAGCTCTTGGCCGAAGTCTGGGAGCTGCCCGACCACCCCAACGACCGCGTGGTCGACAACGTGATCCTCTCCCTGCGCCGGGCGTTCGAGGAGACCTCCTGGCGGCCGCGCCACATCCAGACGGTGCGCGGCGCCGGTTACCGTTTCGTGCCCTGAGGCGCCATCAGAAAGAAACGGGGCGGCGGCCGCGGCGGGCCACCACCCCTGAGAAATCCGGCGGAGTCCTTCGCGTCAGCTCTGCGGAGGGGGCTCTTCCTCTTCCTCTTTTTCTTCCGGCATGGTGATGTCGATGGTGGGGACCTCGATCTCCCGGGTCTCGGTGCCGATCTCCACATCGGCGGCATCGACTTCGTACTCCGGAAGCTGGCCTCCTTCGACCTCGACCTCCGGCAGCTCGCCCTCCTGGGTCTGCTCGACTCTGCAGCCCGCGAAGGGAACCACCAGCACCGCTAGGCAGAACAGGGTGATCAGCTTGCTCGTCATGGGCGTTAGCCCTCCTTCCTCGTTGTTCAGTCGATTTGGATTACGGCCGGTTGCCACGATTTGCAAGCCCCGCGCCAACTGCCGAGCCCCGGGCACCGCGGCGCCGGGCTAGAATCTCCGGCGGGCGAGGCGCCGCGCGGCTCTCCGAGAACCGCCGGCACAGAGCGCAACGATCGAAGCGGCACCCGACGGGAAAGGAAGCCATGGAGTCACGACTGGGAGGACGCTCTCCCCGCGACGGCGGGTCGGCGAGTAGATTTTTCAAGTCCATCGGGATGATCCTCGTCTTGGCCATCCTCGGGATCGCCGCCCTGGCCTGGTTCCGGGTCGGCACGCCGGAGGTCGAAATCGAGGCCCTGCAGCCGGGGATCGGCCGCAAGGCGAGCCCGGTCACGATCCGGGTGGCCGAGCCTTCCCGGGGTCTCACCGCGGTCCGGGTCGAGGTCGCCCAGGACGGCCAAGCGACGGTCGTCGAGGAACGGACCTACGACGAGGGGCCCCGGCCCTTCTGGGCCTTCTGGGGCCCCCGGGTCGCGAGCGACGAGCTCGAGGTCGCCATCGGCGCGGAGACCGTCGAGGGACTGAAGGAAGGCGAAGCGACGATCCGGGTCCTCGCCGAGCCGGCAGGCACGCCGCTGCGCAAGGGCAAGCCGGCGCTCGCCGAAGCCACCCTGCCGGTGCGGCTCCGGCCACCGGCCCTCTCGGTGCGCTCGAGCCAGCACTACGTGGCCCAGGGGGGAAGCGGCGTGGTGGTCTACCACGCCGGCGAGGGAGCCCTGGCCGAAGGCGGGCGCGACGGGGTGCGGTCCGGCGACCACTTCTTCGCCGGCCACCCCCTGCCGGGGGGCCAGGCCGGGGACCGCTTCGCGCTCTTCGGCGTCCCCTGGGACCTCGACGACCCGTCCCGCATCCGCTTGGTGGCCGCCGACCCGATCGGCAACGAGGCCGAGGTCGCGTTCGTCGACCAGTGGTTCCCGCGCCCACCCCGCGCCGCCACGATCGAGCTCTCCGACGCCTTCCTCGAGAAGGTCGTGTCGGAGGTCATGTCTCAGGTCCCCGAGCTGGCGGATCGGGGCAACCTGATCGACAATTACGTCCAGATCAACGACGGGCTCCGCAAGGCGAACCGCGAGCGCCAGCGGCAGCTCGCCAGCCGCTCCCGCGGGGAGTTCTTGTGGCGGGAGCCGTTTGCCCAGCTCGCCGGCGGCCAGGTGATGTCGGCCTTTGCCGACCTCCGCACCTACCTCTACCAGGGCGAGGCGGCCGATCAGCAGACGCACCTGGGATTCGACCTCGCGACCACGCGGCAGGACGGCGTGCCGGCCTCCAACCGCGGTGTCGTGGCGCTGGCCGAGTACTTCGGGATCTACGGCAACACGGTGGTCCTCGATCACGGCTACGGGCTGATGAGCCTCTATGCGCACCTGTCGTCGATCGAGGTCGAGGAGGGGCAGGAGATCGAGCTGGGGCAGATCCTGGGCCGGACCGGTGCGACCGGCCTCGCCGGCGGCGACCACCTCCACTTCACCACCATGATCGGCGGACTCGAGGTGAACCCGGTCGAGTGGTGGGACCCGAAGTGGATCGCCGACCGGGTCAAACCGAAGCTCGGCGCCGCCCTGCCCTACGCGCCGTAACGGCCACCGCCTTCGGCTCCAATGCCCCCCGGGCCCTGTAGGGGAGGAGCTCGTCTCCTCCCGGGGCGCGAGGTGGTCCGATCGCCGTCGGCCTACCTCAGGATCTGCCGGTACTCGTTCCACTTCGAGCGCATGGCCGCCAGCTCGCGGTGGGAGAAACCGAGCTCGCTCGCCACCTGGCGCACCTGGTTCTCCTCGCGGGTCGAGATCGAGCCGTCGGCGGCCGCGACCGCGAACAGGCACTCCAGGAGCTCCGCCCGCTGCTCGCGGTCCGCCATTCCTGCGAGCTCGCGGGTGGCGAGGAAGTGCTCGGTGCCGCCCGACGAGTGGCTCTGAGCGGTGGCGATCTCGGCGACGACCGCGGCCTCTCCCGGCGCGAGGTGCCCCAGGTCGACCAGCACCTGGGCGATCTTCTTCCGCTCCCGC
>DATKCC010000392.1:0-3717 GCA_035513375.1 Thermoanaerobaculia bacterium
GTCGTGGTCCTGGATGGCGCCGGAGACGATCTCCGCGGCCGAGGCCGTCCCCTGGTTGACCAGCACCACGATCGGCAGCGCGAGCGGCGGGTGGGAGCCGATGTCCTGGTACTCGGCGAAGGAGTCGCGGGTCCGCCCCCGCGTTTCGACGATCAGCGAACCGTCGGCGAGGAAGTAGTCGGCGACGTCGATCGCCTGATCGAGCAGCCCGCCGCCGTTGTTGCGCAGGTCGAGGAGCAGGCGCTTCATGCCCTGGGCCTCGAGCCGGCGCAGAGCCTGGCCGACTTCGGCACCGGTGCCGCGGGAGAAGTCGGTCAGCCAGAGGTAGCCGATGTCCGGCGTGAGCAAGTAGGCGTGGCGCACCGTGGTCTGGGGGATCTCGGCCCGGGTGATGGCCATCGGCAAGGGCTCCTCCATGCCGCGGCGGACGATGGTGATGTTCACCTGGGTGCCCTTGGGGCCCTTGAGCTTCTCGACCGCCTCGTCGACGCTCATGGACTCGGTCGGCTCGGTCTCGATCGTGTCGATCACGTCGCCGGCCTGGATGCCGAGGCGCGAGGCCGGGGTGCCCTCGATCGGCGTGATCACGGTCAGCCGGCCATTGCGGGCCCCGACCAGGATGCCCAGCCCGTAGAAGCTCTCCTGCTGCTTGTCCCGCATCCGGCGGTAGGCGGTCGGCAGGAGGAAGCTCGTGTGGGGGTCGAGGGTCCGGAGCATGCCGTCGATCGAGGCGAAGACCAGCTCCTTGTACTCGACCGGGGCGCCGTAGTGCTCGTGGGCGAGGGTTACCAGCTCGGTGTAGGCGCGCAGGTTCTCGCGGGTCTCCTCGTTGAGGGCGAGGACCTTCTCTCCCACCAGGGTCCCGGTGAGGACCGTGAGGCAGAACACGGAAGCGGCGACGATTCTCCAAGGCTTGCTCATCGTGGGAATCGTAACACCGGGCGGGGCTCAGGGGATTCCGGGGCGCGCCGGGCCCGATCCTCCTCCCGCCTCGCCCCGGTCGCGATGGCCGGGCCCCCGAACCCGCCCGGCGCCGCTCCCGAGCGATCGAGACCCAGCTCCTGTATCATGGCTCCGCGATGTTCGGTTCCCTCGGCCTTCCCGAGATCCTGATGATCCTGGTCGTCGCGCTCCTGATCTTCGGGCCCAAGCGGCTGCCCGAGGTCGGGCGGACGATCGGCAAGGGGCTCGGCGAGTTCCGGCGGGCGAGCGCGGATCTCAAGCGCACGGTCAACGCCGAGCTCGCGCTCGACGACGACGAACGGCCGCGGAGCACCCGCCGGGCGGAGACCGCCCGGGCGCCGGGCGAGCTCACGGCGGCACCGGAGGGGCCCGCGGGGGTCGCTGCGCGCGAGCCGGCGGCGCTCGCGCCAGCGCCGGCGGCTGCGCTTGAAGGCCCGGAGCCACCGGCCGGTCCTTGCGAGGATGCGGCCGCGGCCGGCGAAGGCGAGGCAACCGGCGAGGACGCCGGCGCCGACGAGCCGGCCACCACCCACTGACGCCACCGACCCTCGCCGATCAGGATGCCCACCGGACCCGGTCGAGCGGCCGCCGACGACCGCCGAGAGGACCTCCAGACGATGACTCTCCTCGACCACCTCGAGGAGCTGCGGCGCCGGATCGTCTACGCGCTGGTGGCGGTGGTCGCGGGGATCGCCGCCGCCTGGAGCTTCCGCGAGTCGATCTACGGGTTCCTGGCCCGCCCGATCGAGCCCTTCCTGCCGGAGGGGAAGAAGCTCGCCTTCCTCGGCATCACCGACCCGTTCGTCATCTATTTCAAGATGTGCGCGCTGGTGGGGATCTTCGCCGCCTCGCCGTTCCTGCTCTACCAGGTCTACGCCTTCGTCGCCCCGGGGCTCTATCGCCGGGAGCGGCGCTGGGCCTTCCCCTTCGTCGCCAGCGGCACCCTGTTCTTCGTCGCCGGCGGGGCCTTCGCCTACACGGTGGCGTTCCCGTTCGCGATCGAGTTCCTCCTGGGGATGGGCGAGCCGTTCGAGCCGGTGATCACGGTCCAGCGGTACTTCGGCTTCCTGATGACGGTGATCCTGGGCCTGGGGTTGATGTTCGAGCTCCCGATCGTGATCTTCCTGCTGGCGGCGATGGGGGTCGTGACGCCGCGGTTCCTCCTGCGCCACTTCCGGTGGGCGGTACTGCTGATCTTCGTGGCCGCGGCGCTCATCACCCCGACTCCGGACGTGATCAACCTGCTGATCTTCGCCCTACCGACGATCGCCCTCTACCTGCTGGGGATTGCGGGCGCCTGGTTGGTGACGCGGGCGAAGCGCAAGCAGCGGGAGAGGGAAGCCCGCGAGACCTCGTAGGCGAAGGCACCAGCCCCTCGTAGGGTGCGCCTCGGCGCACCGGTCGAGGCCGAGGCGAGCGCGAAGGTTTCGGCGGAGGACCGGTGGACCGAGGCGATCGCGAAAGTCTCGGCGGGGGACCGGTGGGCCGAGGCCCACCCTACGTAGAGGCCGTGGCCAACCTCAGTTGAGATACCCCAGCGCCTCGAGCTGCCGTCGCTCCTCCTCGCTCAGCGTCCGGCTCTCCGCCGCCGGGGCCTCCCGGCGATCCTTGAGCCAGCGGTCGAGGAGCGCCGCGAGCTCCCGCTCGACCGGCAGCCCGCGGCCCGCGAGGTTCCGCTCCTCGGCCGGGTCGTTCGCCAGGTTGTAGAGGTAGACGCCGTCGGCTATCGAGCGCTCGCCGGCCATGCGGACGTACTTGTGGGTGGCGGTGCGGGCCATGACCCCGGTGCCGTCGGAGTGCTCGGCGAAGACCGCACGGCGCCCGAGGCGGCCGTCGTGGGTGAGCTGGCGCAGGTCGGTGCCGTCCTGCCCCGCCGGCGGCTCGACGCCGGCCAAGGCGAGGAGCGTGGGGAAGAGGTCGAGGGTCTGGACCAGACCTTCGAAGCGCCGTTCCCCGGGCCGCCCGGAAGCGGCTGGCCAACGCACCAGTAGCGGCACGTGGACGGTCGTGTCCCAGAGCCCGGTGTGACGGTAGTCGATGCCGTGCTCGCCCAGGTTCTCGCCGTGGTCGGCGACCAGGGCGACCACCGATTGATCGAGCAGCCCGCGGCTCGCGAGGAAGCCCATCAGGCGGTCCACCTGGCGGTCGAGGTAGGCCACCTCGCCGGCGTAGAGGTCGCGCTCGCCGCCCAGGACCGGCTGCGCGAAGCTCCGCTCCCCGGGGCGCCGGAAGGGGATCCAGGAGGTGACCGGGCCGAGGCCGTTCCACCCCGAGGGCCGGAAGCCGACGGCGTAGGGGCCCGGCGGGGTGTGTGGCGTGTGCGGGTCGAAGAGGTGGAGCCAGGCGAAGAACGGCGCCGCCGTCGCGCCCGCCTCGCCGGCCGCGCGGGCGCGGTCCGCCCGGGTGTCGATCCAGGCCATGGCCTCGTCGACCGGGAGCTCGCCAGCGTAGGTGTGCTCGGCCAGTAGCACCCGGTCGAAGCCCTGCCCGAGCCCGGAGTTGTGGTCGCCGAGATGGCTCGCGGAGATGACCGCCAGGGTCTCGTAGCCAGCCTGGGAGAGGATCTCGGCCAGGGTCCTGTGCTCAGGCGGCAGCGGCGTCTTGAGGTCGTAGACCCCGTGGTTTTTGCCGTAGAGGCCGGTCAGGATCGAGGCGAAGCTGGGGTTCGTCGTGTTGAAGGTGGAGAAGGCCTGGAGCCAGACGTCGCTCTGGGCGGCCAGCCGGTCGATCGCCGGGGTGAGGCTTGGCGACAGG
>DATKCC010000393.1:0-3205 GCA_035513375.1 Thermoanaerobaculia bacterium
GTCGATGAGGTAGCGGACCGCGAAGCGGACGTCCGCCTCGTAGGTCGGGATCCCGGCCCGGTGGAGGCGGTCCCGGAGGGGCGGCGCGTTCGCCGGCCGAGGGATCTCCACGCTGGTCACCGGCTCCCCTGCCAGGGTCACCAGGTCGCTCTCGGCGAGCCGCGGCACACCCGCCGCCCGTGCCGCTTCCCGGTCGCGGGCAAGGACGTAGAAGCGCGGCACCGCGCGCCGGTCCCGCACTAGGAAGGTCTCCCCGGTCTCCAGCCGGCCGTATAGGTGGACGACCGGCCGGCCGCCCTCGATGCGATAGGTAGCCTGGAGGATGAAGCCCCGCACGGACGCTGGCGGATCCATGGTGCCTCCCGGACGGCAGTGTACCCGGCGGTGGGCCTACGCCGGCCGTGCTATCTTTCGAGTTGGACTTCTGCCGCCACCCGGCACCAGAGCGCGTGCGACCCTGGGGAGCGGAGGTCGTCATCGTCGCTTTGATCGGGTGGGGCCAGGAAGCGGACCGGGTCAAGTCGAAAGCGGCGGGGTGCGACGCTCACCTCGTAAAGCCGGTCGATCTGCCCGACCTGGAGAAGATCCTGGCGGAGATCTAGTGGTCTGAGTCAGTAATCCCTTGCCTTCCGTTGCGGCGCCGTGGGGCCGGATACCAGGCGCCGCGACGCAGGCGATGCCGTAGCATCGTTGAGGAGCGGCAACGCCGTAGACTGCCCCACGCCGCCGCAACCGGGACCAACTCTCGTGGAAGGCTGAGGATCGCCACGAGAGTTGGTGGGGCGCAGGGGGGTTACGGGCGTCTCCGGCGTTGCTCGTCGTCGACGATGCTACGGCATCGACTCCCGGGTACCCGCGCCCGAAGGGGGTGGGTGGCGCCTTGGATCCACTCCGCAAGACCCCTGCGCGGAAGGTAAGGGATTACTGACTCAGACCGCTAGCTCCTACAGGAACCGGACCAGCTCCACGCGTTCGCCGTCGCGGGCCGCGGCCTCGATGCGGACGAAGTCGCCCCGTTCGAGCCGGGTGAAACGGTCGCGGACGGCCTGCCCGGCGGCGTACGGGATCGCCACGGTGAAGGTCTCGCGGCGGTCGGTGAGCAGGCCGAACTCGCCGCGCTCCTCGTCGATCCACTGGACCGTGCCGGTCAGGCGCTCGGCCTCGGCCCGGTCGCCGGGGACCTCGCCCGGCCGCCGGTCCTGAACCGACTGAGTGACCTCGATTGTCTCGGCGTACGGATTGCGGTTCCGATCGTCGCGGACCTCCACTCGGACGAGGTCACCCCGCTCCAGGTTCTCGGGACGGTACTGCTGGCCCTGGTAGACGACCTGCGTCCGCTCGTCGTACTCGACCACCCGGTCGCCGGACGAGGTGGCGATGAAGATCTCCTTCCGCCCGGTGTCGACCCGCTCCACCTCGCCGGACACGCGGCGGTCGGCGGCCTTGCGAACCGACTCCACGACTTCTATCCGGCGGGCGTAGACGTTCTGGTAGCCGCTCCCGGCCACCTCCATCCTCACGACATCGCCCGGTTCCAGGTTCTCGGGACGGTACTCGCGTCCCTGGTAGAGGACCTGGGTGTCGGCGTCGAAGCGGGCGACCACCCGGCCGGTGGTGTGCTGGACCTCGAGCTGCCGGTCGTTGGCGTCGACCCAGGCGACCTCCCCCGTGATCACCTGGTCGGTCTGGGGGGTCGGTCGGGTGGTCGGGCCGGAACCGCCGGGGAGCCCGAAACCGCCGCAGCCGACGGCCGCGGCGAGCACCAGCGCGAAGGGAAGTAGTAGTCGGGGGAAACGCTCGGTCATGGTCGTGCCTCCTTGGGAGTCGCCCGCGCTGAAATGGGCTTGCAAGCACGAGGCCAAAGGGGTCATCCCCCGTCGCCGCCACCGGTCCCGCTACCCTCCCGACCCGAGCCGGCAGGCCAAGCGCCGGACGCGGGCTGGAGCTCCAGGCCGAAGCTCTTCAGCAGCAGGTCGGCCTCCCGAAAGGCCCTCTCGGCCTCGGAGAGAGCCTGGCGGGTGGCGTAGGGGCGCTTGCCGAGACAGGCGACCGCAGCCTGGGTCAGCTCACGGAGGCCCCGGCGCAAGTGGAGGTCGGTCGCCGGGTCGGGCACCGGCAGCACCCGGCGGCGGTCGAGCTCCAGCAGGTCTTCGGCTAGCGCTAGGCAGTGCGGGCGCAAAGCGACAGGCGTCTCGCCGGCGGCGGCGCGGTGCAGGGCACGGAACGACCGATCGGCCGGAGCGCCCTCCTCGATCCAGGTCCGGTGCCAGCTCTCCATGCGTGCCCGCTCGAGCGCGGACGGCGGCCGCGAGGCCATGAGGAGCGGCTCCTCCCCGGCGGCCGGAGATGCCGCCAGCAGGGAAGCGACGAGGGCGGCTGCGCTAACGGTAAGGATGGTGACGAGCTTCACGGGCTCCTCCTCTCAGCCGGAGCACTCGCTCCCGGCTCCTGGGTGGACCGGGCTCGACGGGATGGTCGAGGGGTCTTGTCCCGAGGGACGGATTCCGCGCCGCGGATCGCTCCGCCGGCCCGCCTCGGTTGCGCACCTCTCTGACTCGAGCTCAGAGACTCGAGCTCAGGCGACGAGTTCTCTTCGCGGAGTCTGTAGTTTCCGAACTCAATGCTAAATCTCGCAGTCTCTTGCCTCTTTCGATATTTCTGGACTAGAATGGCCTCAACCGGGCCGGCGGCCACCGCCGGGCGTCGTACAATCGGGGCCAATGGGCCCCAAGGACCCTCGGGGTGAAGAGCTGGCGGCGATCCTCAGCCGCCGGGCGCCTCATTTCGAGGCTCTGTTTCGGCGCCACGGCTTGAGCCCGGACCAGGCGTACTCGGTCCTCGACCGGGCGGTGCTCGAGGTCCAGCTCCGGTGCTACCGGACCGGGGACATGGAAGGGCGACTGATGCGCTCGGTCGAGCGAGGCTGCGCCACGGTCCTCGACGAGCGGCGGCGGCGGGCCCTCGAGGCCTTGGGCCCCGCGACCGAACCGACCGAATCGCGCGGCTCCGGTGACCCGGAACCGGCCGAAGCCGAGCGCACGGGCAAGCCATGACCGAAGACCTTCTGGACCAGCACCTGAACGTAGGCACCCTCCGCCGCTTCGCCGCCCGCAAGCTCGGCCGCGAGGAGCTGTTCGAGGCCGGCTGGCACCTGTTCCTGTGCGAGCGGTGCCGGTCCCTCCTGCCCGAGGCGGGCCACGAGGCG
>DATKCC010000394.1:0-2737 GCA_035513375.1 Thermoanaerobaculia bacterium
GACCTCGACATCGCCGAGCGCCGCCGCGCCCAGGACGGCCGCATCCGGGCGCTGTGGAAGGACTCCCGGGGCGAGCGGCCGATCGACTTCCGGCTGTCGATCGTCCCCGGACCGGCCGGCGAGGACGCGGTCTTGCGGATCCTCGACCGCGCGACGGCGGTCCTGGGCCTGGAGGAGCTCGGCTTCTCCGGCTCCGACCTCGCCACCTTCGAGCGGCTGGTCGGGAACCCGGAGGGACTGGTGCTGGTCACCGGCCCGACCGGGAGCGGCAAAACGACCACGCTCTACGCCGCGATCGACCGGGTGAACACGGCGGAGAACAAGATCCTGACCGCCGAGGACCCGATCGAATACCGCTTTCCGAAGGCCAATCAGAAGCAGATCTCCTCGA
This sequence comes from Thermoanaerobaculia bacterium, assembly GCA_035513375.1. Lineage (GTDB taxonomy): Bacteria > Acidobacteriota > Thermoanaerobaculia > Multivoradales > DATKCC01 > DATKCC01. The sequence continues at coordinate 392 of DATKCC010000394.1, forward strand.
CCATGGGCTTCGCCGACTTCGCCCGGGCGTTCCTGCGCCAGAACCCGGACATCATCCTGATCGGCGAGATCCGCGACGAAGAGACCGCCGACGCGGCGGTGCGGGCGGCCCAGACCGGGCACCTGGTGCTCTCGACCCTGCACACCAACGACGCCGTCAGGACGATCTCGCGCCTGCGCACCCTCGGGGTCGAGCCGGGTATGGTCGCGAGCTGCCTGCTGGGCGCCCTCTCGCAGCGCCTGGTACGCCGGGTCTGCCGCCACTGCCGGGAGGAGGCGCCGCCCACCCCCGAGGAGGCCCGGCGCCTGGGCCTCGCTGCGGACGAGCCCTTCTCCCGGGGCCGCGGCTGCGAGGCCTGCGGCGGCCGCGGCACCAAAGGGCGGACCGGGATCTACGAGCTCTTCGTCCTCGACTCCGAGCTCGCCGACCGGGTGGCCGAGAACGCCCCGGTCCACGAGCTCCGGGAGCGGGCCGTCGAGAAAGGGATGCGGACCCTCCTCGACGACGCCCTGGACAAGGCCCGCGCCGGGACGGTCCCGCTCTCCGAGGTCCTCCGGGCGGTGCCCTACCGGATGCTCGAGGACCGGCCGGGCTCGCTCGCGCCCGCCTGAGGCCGGCCGCCGAAGGCGCTCAGGTAGTCGCGCACCGCCGCGCCCTCGCGGCGCCGCAGCCGGACGCAGTCCTCGACCTGATCCCTCACTTTCTCGAGGTTCTTGACCACTCCCTCGGTGCGCCACCGGGGGGCGGAGAAGAACTCCTCAGTTCGGACGCGACAAGCCTGCTCACGGCCTCCGGAAACAGGGAGGGATAGGGGTTTGCTTTGGGGCCTGCCGGCGAGTCAGGCGGTTGCCGGTGACCAGAAGCCCTCGATTTCGGACCGAAGAGGGATAGGGACAGCGCTTTCGATTTCTTCGATTCTAGACATCGGTGCCACTCCCTCGGACAATCCAAGATTAGCACGTCGCTTCGCGCGCCACCACGACCTGGTCGACAGACTCCACAAGAGAGTCGCCACGCCCCGCACCCGCCCACCGACACACCAGAGACCGCTCGGCGATATCGGTGAGCCGCCGGCCGGTCTCACCGATCCAGGCGACTGGCACTCCGCTCTGCCACAGTCGCTGTTCGACGGCGGAGCTGGGTGACGAGCGCCGGATTCTCTGACCATCCACCACGGGCAGCGTCGCCGCCGGCACCTGCGTCGCAACCGAGTCCGGCACCACCGCCTGCCAGAACGCACCCTTCTGGATCAGCAGCACGTGGCCGGGGAGCTGCTCTCTGAAGCAGGAGACCTGGTCCTTGAAGCGCAGGGCGAAGCGCGGCACCGGGCAGCGAAACTCGACCTTCCAATCGCACCACTCGAAGTACTCAGCAAGCCAGGAGTGCCGCTCCCGGAGCCGAGCCACCAGACGGTGAGTCGAGGCGTTGCGGAGGCAGCCCAGGTACGAGTTGAGCCACTGTCGCACCTGGAACAAGGTGGTCCACGGCCAGGGGTAGACCGAGCGCCCCTCACCGCCGACCGCCAAACCCGCGCGCAACAGGCTCGCCTCCGCCCGTTCCAACCTCTCGCGGAGTTGTACGTCGCCTTGAGCCGGTGCTTCACAAACTGATCGAGGGCGTCCAGATAGACGTTGGCCCAGAACTGGCTCGTGAGATTCCCGATGGGCAGGCCCCGCTCGGGCGGAGCCTGGAAAAGCGACTTTTGCTGCGGCAGGCTGTCGAAGTCAGCCTGACTTGCCCCCCGCAGGCGGCAGTTGGCGGTCGGGTCCTGAAAGAGGATCAGGTGTATCAGCCACAGAACCGCCGGTTCCCGCTCCTTGGCCGCCAGCCGCTCCCAAAGAACCCGCCGGTCGAGTGCCATGAAGAAGCTCCTGACATCGAGCTGGAGGTAGAAGGCCCGGCGGGTGGCGTTGGCGGTGGCCTTGCGGGTGAACGAGCGCAGGCGCTCGACCCCGGCCAGCGTCCCCTTGCCCTTGCGACAGGCAAACGAGTCGTGGACGAAGCGCCGCTCCCAACGCGGCTCCAGATACCCCACCAGCACATGGTGCACCACCCGGTCGCGGAAGTCGGCGGCGAAGATCTCGCGCCGCTTCGGCTTCTCCAGCAGGAAGGCCAAAAACCGGCCCGGCCGATAGGTGCCGGCCTCCAGCTCTCGGTGAAGATCGACCAGGTTCTCTTCCAGCTGGTACGGCAGCCTGTACGAGTATGCCCGCCATCGGTCGGAAACCGAGGCGGGCGGGACGGACGCACAATGGTGAAACGGGGGCTCGCCCGAGCGGTCTTCTCAGCCCGCCCGGTTCTGGCCGTGCCCCGCCTCCCCTGATCGAACGGTTTCTTGCCTCCTCG
>DATKCC010000395.1:0-2568 GCA_035513375.1 Thermoanaerobaculia bacterium
CGTTCTTCCTGGCTGTGGAGCTCGGCCAGGCGATCGCGGATCTTCCAGTGGACGTCGGCCTGGGCGAACTCGACGGCGCGGCGGACGGCGCTCTGGATCGCCCGGGGATTCGAATGGCCGTGGGCGATGAAACAGCCGCCGTCGAGGCCCAGGAGCGGCGCCGCGCCGTACTCGGCGTAGTCGGTGTTCATCCGGAACCGCTCGACCGCCGGCCGAGCGAGCGCGTAGCCGAGCCGGGTCCGCCAGCTCGCCCGGAGCTCCTTGGCGAGCATGCGGGTCGCGAGGTCGGCAAGGGCCTCGGCGCTCTTCAGCACCGCGTTGCCGACGAAGCCGTCGCAGACGACGACGTCGGCCCGACCGCTGAAGACGTCGCTCCCCTCGACATTGCCGACGAGCTCGAGCCCCGCGACCTGGAGACTCTTGAAGACCTCGCGGGTCAGGTCCGAGCTCTTGCACTCCTCCTGGCCGATCGACAGCAGGCCGACCCGCGGCCGCTCGATCCCGAGGATCTCCCGGGCATAGGAGTGCCCCATGATCGCGAACTCCCGCAGGAGGGACGGTCGGGTGTCGACGTTGGCGCCGACGTCGAGGAGCACGGTCCTGGCGACGGCGTTGGGCAGTACCGCGGCGAGCGCCGGCCGCTCGACCCCGGGGACGGTGCCGATCACCACCTTGGCGGCGATCAGCGCGGCCCCGGTGTTGCCGGCGGTCACCAGGGAGCGCGCGCGGCCCTCGCGCACCAGATCGGCACAGCGGCGGATCGACGAGCCGGGCTTCCGTCGCAGGGGGGTGACGGCGGGCTCGTCCATGCCCACGACCTCCTCGGCGTGCACGAGCTCGATCGCGCCGGCCCCGGACAGGGGCAGGCGGACTCCCAGGCGCTCGAGCTCCGGCTCGATCCGGTCCAGGCGCCCGACCAGGAGGATCCTCGCGGCGTCCTCGACGGCCGCCCGGCAGGCGCCCGCGACCACGGTTCCGGGAGCCCGGTCGCCACCCATGGCGTCAACGGCGATCCACATGGCGGATTGCGTCACGGCCTCGCGGGGATCGAACGCGGGATGGGGCTGAGGGGGGTGGCCCGGAACGCCCGGGCCGGCAGAAGCCTTACAGGCGCTCCTTGACCTCGACGACCTCACGGCCACGGTACTGGCCGCAGTGGGGGCAGGCCCGGTGCGGCAGCTTGGCCTCGCCGCAGTTGTCGCAGAGTGAAGCGGGGGGCCGCTCCAGGGCGTCGTGGGCGCGCCGCTTGTCCCGGCGGGCCTGGGAGTGGCGTCGCTTTGGATTGGGCATGACTGATTCTCTCTCTCGTTATAAGGGTACGGCTACTCCTCGCGGCCGCCCGGCAGGCTGTCCCGGAGCACCGCGAGACCCTCCCAGCGCGGGTCCAGGGGCCGCGGACCGCAACGGCAGGGCCCCCGGTTGAGATCGGCGCCGCAGGTCTGGCAGAGCCCCGCGCACTCCTCGCGGCAGAGCCGGCGCATCGGTACGTTGAGCTGGATCTGCTCGAGGAGGATCGGGTCGAGGTCCAGCTCTTCTTTCTCCACCACCAGCACGCCGAGATCCTTCTCCTCGAGCTCGCGCTCCTCCTCGGCCGCACCCGGGTCGTGGCGCAACACCAGGAGCTCCAGCTCCTCGGCTACCGGCTCGGTCACCGCGGTCAAGCACCGCTGGCAGGCCAGGGTCTGGCCGTAGGCGAGCCGGGCGCGCAGCAGGAAGCCCGGATCCACCCGGCGGATCTCGCCGCGCCAGTCGACGCGCCCGAGCTCCAGGACCTCCGGCCGGCCGAGGGCGGCGGCGGGGATCCGCTCCTCCGTCTCCCAGGTGTAGGGCTCGTCCCCGATGTCGTGCAGACGGACTTTCATAGAGCGTGCCCCTCGGGCAGACAGAAAGACGAGGTTAGTCGAACCGGGCGGAGTGTGTCAATCGCCCTTGCCGAGCCCCCTTGCTAGAGTCACCCGCCGCCATGCCCCGCCTAGCCTCCCTCGCCCCGGCCCGGAACCTGCGCTACCTCGCCGAGCTCCTACGCTGGATCGGGGCGACCGTACGGGTTTGCCGGAGGCGGCGGCGGGACCCCCGCTTGACGGTCGCGGTCGACGTCTCGCCCTTCTGGGAGAGCCTGACCGGGATCGGGTGGTACCTCTACCGTCTGCTCGAGCACCTCGGCGATCGCGAAGACCTCACCCTCCGGCTCTACGGGCCGGACCTGGTGGCGCTTGCCGGCGTGACCGGGCCAGCGGTCGAGCCGCCTGCGGGGACGGCCCTCGAGCGGGTGGTCCACCGGCCGCCGGCGGCGCCCGGGGTCGCCCTCGCTCAGATCGTCGAGCGGATTCTCGGGCGAGGCGGCCGCCGCCTCGCCCCGCTCCTGCTCGCCGCCGACGGCAACCGGCTGCTCTTCGCCCCGAACTACTTCCCGCCGCGCCGCTTCTCCCTGGCTCTCGCCCGGGGCACGCCGCTCGTGGCGACGGTCCACGACCTCGGCTACCGGCAGGTGCCCTGGGCGATCCGGCCGGAGACTCTCGACGAGCTTCGGCGCAACATGGACTTCGTCTGGAGCCGCGCCCGGATGGT
>DATKCC010000396.1:0-2960 GCA_035513375.1 Thermoanaerobaculia bacterium
CTCGTCGTCGGCGAAGCAGAAGGGGCCCCGGAGCAGGAGCGGAACCGGGTGCCAGCTGTGGAGGCGCATCGGCGCCGGGGTCGAGTGGTCGCCGGTCACCGCGATCACGTCCCGCTCCTCGTCCATGAGCGCGAGGAGCCCCGGGAGCACGCCGTCGACCTCCTCGAGCGCCCGCGCCTTTGCCGCGAGGTCGCCGTCCTCGCCCGCCCTGTCCGTGTCCTTGACGTGGAGGAAGAAGTAGTCGAAGTCCCGCCACCGGCTTCGGACGCCCTCGACCTGCTCGCCGAAGGCCTTACCGCTGTCGACGACCTCCATGCCGGCCAGGCGGGAGGCCCCCCGGTAGAGGGGATAGCCGGCGAAGCAGCCGGGGGCGAGGCCGTAGAGCTCAGGGAGCGTCGGCAGGTGCGGCAGGGTCGCGAAGCCACGGAGGAGGAAGCCGTTGGCGCGGGGCTCGCCCCGGAGCGCCTCGGCCATCGCCCGGAGCGCCGGCTCCAGCCGCTCGACGGTGCGGCGGGCCCGCGGGTCCTCCGGGTCGCGGGGCTCGAGCGAGATCGGCCTCTCCCCCACCTCCTGGGGGTCGGTGTCGGCGATCCCCGGCGACAGGTCCGGTCCTTCGACGAGCAGCACGAAGCGGTAGCCCTCTCCGGGGTGGACCGTGACCCGGAGGTCGCCGAGGCGGCCCTCCCCCCGGGCCGCCTCGAGCGCCCGGTCGAGCCCCGCAACGATCCGGCGGCTCTCCTCAGTCGAGAGCCGGCCCGCACGGCGGTCGCTGACCCTGCCGTCGGCGTCGAAGGTGGCGAAGTTACCGCGGGCGACGACGTCGCCCGGGCCGAAGTCGATGCCCACGCCGAGCGCCTCGAGCGCTCCCCGCCCGATCTCCGCCTGCTCCGAGGTCGGGTCGTAGCCGAACAGCGCCAGGTGCCCCGGCCCGCTCCCGGGGGTCACTCCCGGAGCGACCGGGACGATCCGCCCGAGCGCGCCGCCGGTCGCGAGCGCGTCGAAGTTAGGGATTCGGGCCGCTTCGAGGGCGGTCCGGGGCTGATTGCGGGTCCGCAGGTCCCCCAGCCCGTCGAGCACCAGGAGCACGATCTTGCCCTCCCCCGGCTGGGCGATCCTCGAAAGGAGCTCGATAGCGTTCATGTCGAGCGAGCTGGAGCCGGAGCCTCCTCCACCCCCCGGCGCGGGCGAGACGGCGGGCGAGGGGGAGAGAGGGTGGTCCCGTAGGCCGTCATGGAACGAAGTACGCGCTTCCCCGCACCTGGATCCTCGAGCGCGGCTCGAACCCGGCGCCGTGGAGCGAGAACGCGGTCAGGGCCGCGAGCGTCGGCAGCACGATCCAACCGTCGAAGGCGTCGGCCCCGTACGGGGGCACAACCGGCTCGATCTCGGCGATCCGGGTCCAGCGCTCTTCCCCCTCCGGCTCGAAGGACGCCCGGAGCTCCAGGTAGGCGCGGTCGAGGTCGATCGAGCGCTTCTCCGACGGGTGCCAGACCGAGAAGACCAGGCGGCACTCGTCGTACGGCCCGGTCTCGAGGTAGCGCTCCCCGCCCGCCTGGAGCGGAAAGGCGAAGGCGCCCCCGGCGTCGGTCGCGAAGATCTCGGGCGTCGGATCGAAGGTCACCCGGTGAGTCGTCGCTTCCGGGCGCTCCGCGGGGCTCAACCGCCGGCCTCCCCGGCGGCGCGGGGCCTCGCCAGGGCGAGCGCCCGGCGGACCCGGCGTCCGGTCTCCTCGGCGTCGGCTCCGACCAGCGGCGCGCCGATGCCGAAGCCGACCGCCCCCGCCGCCCGATAGGCCGGGATCTCCTCCACGCCGAAGCCGCCGGCGGCGAGCATCGGCACGTCGCCGAGTGGCCCGCGCACAGCAGCCAGGTAGCCGGGGCCACCGACGGGCGGCAGCGGGAAGACCTTCACCAGGTCCGCGCCCGCCTCGCGGGCTTCGACGATCTCCGTCGGGGTGAGGGCGCCCACCACCAGGAAGAGATCGGCCTCGCGGGCGATCTCGGACACCGGCCGGCTGACGTTCGGGGAGACCAGGAACTCGGCCCCCGCCGCGAGCGCCTCCCGGGCGCGGGCCGCGGTGGTCACGGTGCCCATGCCGAACCAGGGCGGCCCGCTCGCTCCCCGCTCGCGCCGGAGCTCCTCGACCAGCCGGGCCGCCCCGGGCACGGTGAAGGTGATCTCGACGAGCTCGAGCCCGCCATCGCGGAACGCCCGGGCGATCGCCGCGGCCTCCTCCGGCGAGCCGGTCCTCACCACTCCCACGACCGGAGCGCGGGCGAAGCTCGCCTCGACGGCGGACTTGACGGAAGCGGCTGCGGCGGTCGTCACGGCGGCGGGATGTTATCACCGGGGCCGGCCGGGGCCGGCCGGGCTCACTCCCGAGGCGACGCCCGGCGCAGGGCGTTCTGAATCCGCCGGAGGATCCCCCGGAGGATCGTCACTTCGCGCTCGGTCGGCCGGGCGCGGCCGGCGAGCTGACGGAGGTCCCGGGTGACGCCCGCGAAGGTCGTGTCCCGGGCGAAGCCCACCTCCTCGAGAAGCGCGGTCAGGTGGGCGAAGAACCCGGAGACCGCGGCCGCATCCGCCGGTGGCTCGACCCGGGCCCCGGCCCCAGCTCGGATCAACGGCTCGGCCCCGCGCGCGAGGAACAGCTCGTAGGAGGCGATCAGCACCGCCTGGGCGAGGTTGAGGGTCGGCTGCGCCGGCGCGCAGGGTACGGTCACCACCAAGTGGCAGAGCGCTAGCTCGTCGTTGGTGAGGCCGCCCACCTCAGGGCCGAAGACGAGCGCGGTCGGCAGGTCCGCCCCTCCGCCCGGCAGCCGCTCGCCGAGCTCCCGCGGCGTCACCACCGGCACCGAGAGCGCCCGGTCCCGCGCCGAGGTCGTCCCGACCACCCGCCGGAACGGCGCCACGGCCTCCGCCAGCGAAGCGAATCGCCGCGCCCCGTCGAGCACCTCCCG
>DATKCC010000397.1:0-7593 GCA_035513375.1 Thermoanaerobaculia bacterium
CGTCGCGGAAGGGCTTCGGTAGCTCGTCGAAGAGGGGAGGCATCGAAGCCATGGCCGGCCAGTATAGCCGCGCCGCCCGGGCGGTAGGATCGCCGGCCATGGAGGACCTCGAAGCCGCGCCCGGGGCGCCCGCCGAGCCCGCCCCGAGCCACTGTCCCGCCGCGGAGGGCGCTGTGAGCGGCGCCCTCGAGCCGCTCGGCCCTGAGCTCTACCGGCAGCCGGCGCCGGGGCTGGCTCGCGAGCTGCTGGGGCGCTACCTCGTCCGGCGCCTGCCGGGCGGCGAGCGCCTGGTGCTCCGGCTGGTCGAGACCGAGGCCTACCAGGGGGAGGGGGATCGGGCGAGCCACGCCTGGGCCGGCCCGGTCACCCCCCGGAGCCGGCGCCTCTACCGGGAAGGGGGCCACGCCTACGTCTACCTGATCTACGGCATGCACCACTGCCTGAACGCGGTCGCGGGCAGCGCGGCGGACGGCCAGGCGGTGCTGCTCCGGGCGGGGGAGCCGGTCGCGGGGGAGGAGCGGATGCGCGCCCTCCGCGGCCTCGGTTCGGATGCCGGGCGGCGCCGGAGGAGCGCGGCCGGGCGGCCGCTCCGCCCCGGCGAGCTCGCCGGCGGCCCTGGGCGGCTATGCCAGGCCCTCGCGGTCGACCGTTCCTTCGACGGCACCCCGCTCTGGGAGGGCGACCTGGTCATCGCTCGCGGTGAGCCGGTCGAGGACGCCGAGGTCGGCCGCGGCCCCCGGGTCGGCGTCACCTACGCCGGCGAGGCCGCCGGGTGGCCGCTGCGGTTCGCCATCCGCGGGAACCCGCACGTCTCCCGGCCGCACCCTACTTGAGCTCGATGTGGCCCGCCTGGAAAAGCCGGTAGAAGACGAGCAGGGCGTCGAGCTGGGGAATTGGGCTGATCTTGACGATCGATCGGATGTCGTAGCTGCCGTTGACGCGGGTGATGATGAACCCCTCCTGGGGGGAGAGCTCGAGCTGGGTGAGCTCCTTCATGGTGCGCTTGAGCTTCGGCACCGCCTCCGGCTTGACGCCGGCCTTCTCGAGCTCCGCCGCCACCTCGGCCTCGCCCTGCTCGAGCGCCCGCTGCACCTCCTTCGAGTCCGGGTCGAGACTCCGCGCCGCCCGTAGATGGCGCAGGGCCTGCTCCATCTCCTTGGCCGCGAGGTGGCGCTTCGCCTCGGCGACGAGATCCGGCGCGCTCACCGCCACGCCCCCTGCCGCCGGTCGTCCGGCGGCGCCGGTGCCGCGCTGCCCTCGCGCCGGCCCCGCCGCCGCATCGGCCCCGGGAGTGCCGGTCGAGGCGGCATCCCGTCCCTCCGGCGGCTGGGCCCACCGCGGCCGGACCACCTTCAGGCGCTTCTTGCGCACCTGGTCGAAGAGCACCTTCGACACCAGGTACTCCGAGGCGTGGGCCTGGAGCTGGATCTCTTCGACCGTACGGTCGTCGTCCACCTTGTCGAGGACGGTGCGCTCCGCCGGGGTGAGCTTCGGGTCGGCCAGGAGGTCGGCGACCGCGACCGGGACCGCCTGGGCCGACGGCACGACCTCCCGGATGCGCTTCCACTCATCGATGCGCTGCACCCCTTCGAGGATGATCGAGGTGGCGTCGAGCTTCATCGGCACCATGGTGGCCTCCGGGAGCTCGCCGTCCAGGAATCGGAAATCGCCGGTCTCCCAGGAGAACAGGTCGTAGACCGACTCCTCGGCTTTGAGGCGCAGGAGCCGGTGGAGGTCCTCCTCCGAGATCGCCCCGATGGTGGTGAGGATCTTGCCCAGGAGCATCTTGGACTTCTCCTGCATCGAGACCGCCTTCGCCAGCTCCTCCTCGGTGATGAAGCCGTGGCTCACCAGGAAGTGGCCGAGGTGCTCCCGGGGATCGGTCGAAGCGGTCGAGATGATCTTGCCGTCGCGGAAGAAGAGGCGCTTCTTGACCTCGCCGCCGTCGATCACGAGCGTCCCGGTCTTGGTGCCGTGGGAGAGCCACTGGAGGAGCTCGGCGAGCTCCATGGTCTGGAGGTTGCCCGCTATGCCCACGGGCTCTCCCTCCTCACCCCCGATCCCTCTCCCCCCTCGCGGGGGCCGAGGGACGCCTCCGCCCAGCCGCGCGCGTTGCGGAGTCTTGCTCCGGCCATCAGTCTGTATCGGTGCGCGCCAACGTGGTGCCGCGCTGGCCCTGGTAGTGGCTCGAGGAGCCGGGCTCACCGTAGGCCACCTCGGGCTCGCTCTCCATCTGGATGAAGATGAGCTGTGCGATCCGGCGGCCGGCCTCGAGGGTGAAGGGCATCGGACCCAGGTTCTGCAGCTCGAGGGTGATGTTGCCCTCGAAACCCGGGTCGCACCAGCCGGCCATGGAGTGGTTGATCCACAAGCGCCCGAGGGTCGACTTGAGCTTCAAGTCGCAGGCCACGTCCCGGGGGATCCGGACGTGCTCCAGGGTCGAGGCCAGGACCACCTCGCCCGGGAAGAGCTTGACGTGGTGCGAGCGGAACTCCTCCGGGTCGCGGGTGGGGCAGATCCAATGGTCGGAGACCCGCACGTCGTAACTCGCGGCGTTGACCTGGCTCGGGTCATAGGGGTCGACCCCGCCCCCTTCCGCCCAGCGCCGTATCCACCGGTCCGGTTTGATCACGCGGTAGCCCCTTGGCCGCCCGCCGAAGCCCCGGACCTTGGGGCCTGCGTAAGAATAACTGCCGCATTCGGGCGTAATTCCATCAACCCTCGCGGCGTTGCGCTCCCTGCGACATAGGCCCCGCTATGCCTCGGTCGCGCGCCTTGCGAGGGTTGCGCCCTTACGCCCTCGGTGCAGGCAGTTATTCTTACGCAGGCCCGTAGGGGAGGAGGTTGTCTCCTCCCGCGCCTCATCGACCCCGAAACGCTGCGCATCAGTGAAATCGCACCGGCAACGACTCGTCCTCGCGGAAGATCGTGTCGACGAACCGGATGATCTTGCGGCTGCAGGACATGAACAGGGTCGAGGTCCGCCGGCCGCCGCCGCCGAAGAAGCGAACGCCCTTCAACAGCTCGCCGTCGGTGACGCCGGTCGCGCTGAACAGGATCTCCTCGCCGGGCGCCAGGTCGGTGGTCGAGTAGACCTTCGAGAGGTCGGTGAAGCCCAGGCGCTCGAGGCGCTCGAGCTGGTCGTCGCCGATGGCCACCAGGCGCGCGACGATCTCGCCGCCCAGGCAGCGCATGGCGGCCGCGGTGAGAACCGCCTCCGGCGCGCCGCCGATGCCGAAAACCGCGTGGACGCCGGTGCCCCGGACGGCGGCCGCGATGCCGGCCGAGAGGTCGCCGTCGCCGATCAGCCGGATGCGTGCCCCGGCCTCCCGGATGTCGGCTATCAGCTCGGTGTGGCGCTCTCGGGCGAGGAGCACCACCGTCAGATCGGACACCTCGCGGCCGAAGGCGTCGGCGATGTTGCGCAGGTTCTCGCCGGCCGGGGCGTCGAGGCTCACCCGGCCGCGGGCGGTCCGGCCGACCACGATCTTGTCCATGTAGGTGTCCGGGGCGTGGAGGAGGCCGCCCTTCTCGGCCGCCGCCAGCACCGCGATGGCTCCCGGGGCCCCGGTTGCGCACAAGTTGGTGCCCTCCAGGGGGTCGACCGCGATGTCAACCTCCGCCGCCCGTTCCCCCGCCCGCGCCTCTTCCGGGCGTCCCTTGAGCCGCCCGACCTCCTCGCCGATATAGAGCATCGGCGCCTCGTCGCGCTCCCCTTCACCGATCACGACCCGACCGGCGATGTCGAGGGTGTCGAGCTCGGCGCGCATGGCCTCGACCGCGAGCTGGTCGGAGGCGTGATTATCGCCGCGGCCCATGGTCTGGGCGGCGGCCACCGCCGCCCGCTCGGTCACCCGGATGAAGTCCTGCTCGAACAGCCGGTCGAGCGTCATGCCGGAACCTCGCCGGCTGCGACCGCAGCCTCCCGGGGCCGCTCCTCGGCGGACGGCCGCGCCGACCGCTCCGGGGCGTTGAACGCCGGGATGCCGGTGATCGCCTCGCCGATCACCAGGGCGTGGATATCGTGGGTGCCCTCGTAGGTGAAGACCGACTCGATGTTCATCATGTGGCGGATGACCGGGTAGTCGTCGACGATTCCGTTGGCGCCGAGGATCTCGCGGGCGAGCTTGGCCGACTCGCGGGCCACCCAGACGTTGTTGCGTTTGCCGAGCGAGACTTGTTGGTGCTGCAAGCGCCCGGCGTCCTTCAAGCGCCCGAGCTGGAGGGCGAGGAGCTGGCCCTTGGTGATCTCGGAGACCATCCAGACCAGCTTCTCCTGAACGAGCTGGTGGCAGGCGATCGGCTGGCCGGAGAACTGGATCCGGTCCTTGGCGTATTCGAGAGCCGTCCAGTAGCAGTCCATGGCCGCGCCGAGGCCGCCCCAGGCGATGCCGTAGCGGGCCTGGTTCAAGCACATCAATGCGTTCTTCAGGCCGGTCGTCTTCGGCAGCAGGTTCTCGCCCGGGATCCGGCAGCCGGAGAAGCCGAGCTCGGAGGTGACCGAGGCGCGGAGCGAGAACTTGCCGTGCTGGTCGGTCGCGGTGTAGCCGGGCGTCCCCTTCTCGACCAGGAAGCCCCGCACCCCGTCCTCGGTCCTGGCCCAGACGACCGCCACGTCGGCGAGCGTGCCGCTCGTGATCCACTGCTTCGAGCCGTCGAGCACCCAGGAGTCGCCGTCGCGCCGGGCGCGGGTGCGCATGCCGCCCGGGTTCGAGCCGAAGTCGGGCTCGGTCAGGCCGAAGCAGCCGATCGCCTCGCCCGAGGCGAGGTCCGGGATCCAGCGGTCCCGCTGCTCCTTCGAGCCGAAGGTGTAGATCGGGTACATGACGAGCGCGCTCTGGACCGAGACGAAGCTGCGGATCCCCGAGTCGCCGCGCTCGAGCTCCTGCATGATCAGACCGTAGGCGACGTTGTTGAGGCCCGGGAGGCCGTACTCGTCGATCGTCGCCCCGAACAGGTCGAGCCCGGCCATCTCGGGCACCAGCTCCATCGGGAACCGGGCGTCACGGTGGCACTCTTCGATGATCGGCACGACCCGGTCGTCGACGAAGGCGCGGACGGTGTCCCGGACCAGGCGCTCCTCCTCGGAAAGCAGCGAGTCGAAGTCCAGGAAATCGACGCCGGGAAAGCGGCTCATGCGGTGGCTCCTTCCGTGATGTCGGTCGACTGGCGAGGCGGGTCGGCGGCGCGATACTCGTTCGCCGGCCAGCCATATTAGCACGGCCGGCCGGGGCCCTCGGACCCCCGGCGGCGGGCGTTCCGGCTCGCGTTGCGCGCCCCTGGCGCGATCCTCTAGCATGGTGCCCCGCGAGGGAGGAAGCGATGCCCGCGAGCTGCCCGTACCTCAGGTTCATGGACGCGGTCGAGGTCGTGGAGGAACCAGAGGAGTCGGTGCGCTCCGCCTGCCCGGGCCGGGCCGTCGGGGCCGCGAGGGTCGATCGGGTTTGATCGCCGAGGCGAGCGCCGCGCGGCTCCTGGCCGCCCTCGTCCTGGCGGGCGGCACCGCACTGGGGGTCGAGCGCTTGACCGAGGCTCGGGGCTTCCTGCCGCCCGGGTTCCTCCGGCCCTGGCGCCGGGTCGCGGCGCTGGCGGTGCTCTGCGGGATCTTCTTCGTCGGGATCTTCCTGCCGGTGGTGCTGTTCGGGCTCGAGCGGCCGCCGCTCGCCGTCGAGGACCTCTCGACCCCGGGGCTCTTCCTGCTCCAGGGCCTGCTCGTCCTGTCGCTCGTCGTCTGGTTCCTGTTGGGCTACGCCGTCGGCACGCCGGATCCTGCGGCCGAGCCCGCGCTCCCGCCGGCGGCCGAAACGGAGGCCCCGCGACCTGTTGCGTCGGGGCCGGAGAGCCTCGCCTCGGCCTTCGCGCGGCAGCTCGGCCTGCGGGCGGAGCGGCCGCTCGCCGAGCTCGGGCTCGGGCTCGCCGCCGGGGCCGCCGGCTGGGTGGTGGCGATCCTCCTCATGCTGGCGGTGGTGGCCCTCGTCTGGGCCCTGGGCGGGCAGGAGCTCCTGCCGACCGAGCCGCCGGAGCTCATCCCCTGGATCGCCGGGCTCTCCCTGGCAGTGCGGATCGCCATCGCCGTCACCGCCGGCGTGGTCGAGGAGCTGTTCTTCCGGGGCTTCCTTCAGCCGCGGGCGGGCATCGCGCTGTCGTCCGCCCTGTTCGTCCTCGCCCACCTGTCCTACGAGCAGCCGTTCATGCTGGTCGGGATCGCGGCCCTGTCGCTCCTCTTCGCCTGGCTCGTGCGCTGGCGGGGCAACGTCCTGGCCGCCATCGTCGCCCACGCCACGTTCGACCTGATCCAGCTCTTGATCGTCGTGCCCCAGGTGCTGAAACACCTCCAGGGGGGATAGCGGAGGCCGGGTCGGCCCGACCTTTTGCTAGACTCCGCGGCGAGCGCACCGATGCCGGCCCAAACCCTCCCATTCCATCTCACCATAGGAAGCCGGTTCGAGAACATCGAGCTCGTGCAGGCGGTCCTCTCCGACGCCCTGTCGGCGTACGACATGGACGAGGAGAGCCGACATTGGGTCGACCTCGCGGTGCGCGAGGCGGTCGCCAACGCGATCCAGCACGGCAACCGGCTCGCGCCGGACAAGCGGGTGGAGATCGACCTCGAGCTCTCCGGCCGCGAGCTGGTGGTCCGGGTGCGCGATCAGGGAGAGGGCTTCGATCCGGGGAGTCTGATCGACCCCCTGGCGCCGGAGAATCGGCTCCGGCCCAACGGCCGGGGCATCTTCTACATGCAGAAGTTCATGGACGAGATCGACTACGACTTCCAGCCGGGCCGGGGCACGGAGGTGACCCTCCGCAAACGCCTCGGGACCGGATCGGAGGACCCGGCGGGCACCGCCGGCTCGTCCGAAGAGGGCTCGCGCTGAACCGGCGCGGCCCGTCCCGAACCGGCTTGAGGAGGAGGATGCGATGCGAGTCAACGTGCGGCAGCGAGAAGGTGTGACGATCCTGGACCTGAAAGGCAAGATCACCATCGGCGTCGGCGACGTGGCGCTGCGGGACGCGATCCACCAGGCGCTCAACGCGGGCGCCGCTAAGATCCTGGTCAATCTGGAGGATGTCTCGACCATCGATTCTTCGGGCGTCGGCGAGCTGGTGAGCGCCTACACCACGGTGACCAACCGGAGCGGCAAGCTGAAACTCCTGAATCTGCCGCCCAAGGTCGCGGACATCCTCCAGATCACGCAGCTCATCACGGTGTTCGACGTCTTCGACGACGAGGAGGAGGCGCTCCGGGGCTTCTGAGGGTGGCGGCGAGCTCCGGGGGCCTTCGGCCGGCGTTAACATCCTGACGGGATGCTCCGCCGCAATCTCCTTGCGCTGGCCGCGGTCGCCGTCGCCGCGGCCTGCCTCACCCCCCTCGAGAGCCAGAGTCCGCGCGAGCGGGACCTGGCCGAGATCCGGCGCGAGATCGAGCGCCTGGAGGGGGATCTGCGGGTAGCCCGAGCCCGGGAGCGGACGCTCGCCGAGGCGCTCGCGACCGCCGAGCTCGACCTGGAGCTCCAGGCGCGGCGGGTGGCCGAGGCCGCGGCGGCCCGGGGGCTCGCCGAGGATCGCGCCGCCGCGGCGGCGGTCGAGGTGGAC
>DATKCC010000398.1:0-4169 GCA_035513375.1 Thermoanaerobaculia bacterium
TCCGCACTCCATCGCCGGCAGGGTCCGCTGCCTCGCCCGCCGCCGCTCCCTGTGGGCGGCCCTCTTCGCCGTGGTCCTGCCGCTGGCGATCCTCCTCGCGCTCCAGTATCGCTCCCTGGTCCATCTCGAGCACCTGTCGGCGATCGCTCACCGGGCCGCTCTCGACAACTACCTCGAGGCGGTGGTGAGCGAGGTCCAGCATTTCTACGAATCGTCCGCCGAACGCACCTTGAACCTTCCGGTCTCGGTCTTCACCGAGAGCCACTGGGACGAGGCGGGCTGGCATTTCAAGAAGAAGGGCGTCGCGGGCGCCCGCCTGCTCTTCCTGGTGAGCTTCGTCGAGGGGGAATGGGAGCGGCTCGTCTTCTTCGACCGCGAGGGCCGGCGGCTCGGGCTCGACCCCTACTCCCGGGAGTACCGTGCGATCTGGGTCACCGCCACTTCGTGGAGCGTGCTCGGGCGAAAGGGGATCCC
This sequence comes from Thermoanaerobaculia bacterium, assembly GCA_035513375.1. Lineage (GTDB taxonomy): Bacteria > Acidobacteriota > Thermoanaerobaculia > Multivoradales > DATKCC01 > DATKCC01. The sequence continues at coordinate 475 of DATKCC010000398.1, forward strand.
GGTCGGGCCGGTGTCGCTGGCGATCGACGAACGGGATCCGGAGCACCGGATCGTCCTGAACCCGGTCACCGAGCCGATCGACGGCGAGACGGCGCGGATCGTGGGAGTCGCGGGGATGGTGGTCGACGCCGAGCACCTCGAGCGCGAGCTCCTCCCCGCGGCGATCGACCGGGCGCTGCCGGCCTTCTTCCGCGAGGACTCCCGGGCGCGGCCGACGGTCACGGTGCGCAACGGTGCCGGCGAGCTGGTCTACGCCGCCGGGCCGCTCACGGCCGGTGGGGCGGCCGCCCTCGGGCCGGAGGACGCCACCCGGAGCTTGCCCTTCGTCTTCACCGACTGGAGCGTCGGCATCCTGGCCAGCGCCGCCACCGCCGAGAAGGTCGCCCGGGAGAACTTCCACCTCAACATGGGCCTCTCGGCGCTGATCGCCCTGGTGCTCCTGGCGGGGGTGGTGCTGGCGCTGCGGACGGCCGCTCGCGCGGTCCGGCTCTCGGAGATGAAGAGCGACTTCGTCTCGAACGTCTCCCACGAGCTCCGGACTCCGGTCGCCTCGATCCGCGCGTTCGGCGAGCTCCTGGCGCTCGGCCGGGCCGACGGCGACAAGGCCCGCGAGTACGGCGAGCGGATCGAGGCCGAGAGCCGTCGCCTGACCGCGCTGATCAACAACATTCTCGATTTCTCGCGCCTCGAGTCCGGCCAGAAGCCGCTCCACCTGGAGCGCGCCGACGCCGGCGAGCTCGCAGCCGCGGCCGTGGCGAGCTTCCGCGGCCGGCTAGAGCAGCAGGGCTTCGGGTGGCGGCTCCTGCGCCCGGCCGGGCCGCTCCCGGTGCGGGCCGATCCCGCCGCCCTCGGCCAGGTGCTCTCGAACCTGCTCGATAACGCGGTCAAGTACTCGGACGCGGGCCGGGAGATCACCGTCACTGCGGACCTCGGCACCGGCTCGCCGAAGGGCGTCCCGGCGGCCGGCGGCCGCTGGGTGACGATCGCGGTCCGCGACCGGGGAATCGGCATCGCCCGGGAGGAGCAGGGGCGGATCTTCGAGCGCTTTCACCGGGTCTCGAGCAGCCTGGTCCACGACGTCAAGGGGAGCGGCCTCGGCCTCGCCTTGGTCGACGCGATCGTCCGCGCCCACGGCGGGCGGGTGACGGTCGAGAGCGAGCCGGGCCTGGGGAGTACGTTCACCGTCTGGCTGCCGGCCGATCTCGAGACCGGGCCGGCGGCGGAGCCGGCCGCGGGCGGAGACAAGCTCCGCCCCTACACGACGCTTGGGTTGCGGGACGAGGGCCCGCGCTAGGAGCTGCGCTGCGGAGGAGCCGAACATGGCGAACGTGCTGATCGTGGAGGACGACGAGGCGATGGCGGTCGCGCTGTCGGACGGCTTCCGCTACGAGGGCTACGAGGTGACGGCGGCGGGCGACGGCGAGCTGGCGGTGGAGCTCGCGGAGCGCACGGCCCCCGACCTCATCGTCCTCGACGTCATGCTCCCCCGGGCGAGCGGCCTCGATGTCTGCCGGACGCTCCGGGCTCGCGGCGACGGCGTGCCGATCATCCTGCTCACCGCCCGGGGGCAGGAGATCGACAAGGTCCTGGGGCTCAAGCTCGGCGCCGACGACTACGTGACCAAGCCGTTCAGCTTCATGGAGCTCCTGGCGCGGACCGAGGCGGTGCTGCGGCGCTCGGCCGGCCACGCACCGGAGGACGGCCGGTGCCGGATCGGCGAGCTCGAGGTGGACTTCAGGCGGCACGAGGCGAGGCGCGACGGGAGCGAGGTGGAGCTCTCGGCGCGGGAGCTCGAGCTGCTGCGCTATCTCCACGAGCGCCGCGGTCGGGTGGTGACCCGCGAGGAGCTCCTCGACGCGGTCTGGGGCTACGATGCGATCCCGTTCACCCGCACCGTCGACGTGCACGTGGCGAAGCTGCGCAAGAAGCTAGAGACGACCCCGGGGCGGCCGCGGCACCTGGTGACGGTGCACCGGGTGGGGTACAAGCTCGTCGGGTAAGGGTCGGCCTCGGCCCCCAGGTCAGACCCGCGGCCGATCGTAGGGTGGGCCTTGGCCCACCAGCCGGGGCCGCGGCGATCACGGAGGTTTCGGCGGAGGTCCTGGTGGGCCAAGGCCCACCCTACGTCAGCCTTCCAGCACCGCCTGTTCCCGGAGCTGTTGCGCCGCCGGCGACAGGGGTGCGTGGGTGAGGATCTGCTGGATGCGCTCGAGGGCCTGAAGGTCGTCCCCTACGGCCCGATAGAGGACCATCTCGGCGAACAGCTTGTCGGCCAGGGAGTTCAGGCGCTGGGCGACGGCCTCGACCTGGCCCCCTTCGGGGAAGCGCTTGAGGTACTCGGCGCCGTTTCGCATCTCGGTGAACCGGCCGGCCTCGGCCGCAAGACGCTCGGAGGCGAGCAGCCGGAGCTCGGCGTCGTCCTCCTGCTCGGCGAGCTTCTGGAGTGCGGCGAGCTCGCGCAGGATCGGGGCGAGCGTCTTCAGACCTTCGCGGGCCCGTCGTCCCGGGTCGCTCTCCGGCGCCGCCCGCCAGGCCGCCAGGTACTGGGTCACCGCCTCGGTCGGCTGCTGGAGCCGAGAGTAGGCGTCGCCCAGGGCGAGCGCCACCCGCGGGATCTCGGGCGCCGCGGGCCAGTTGCTGGCGAAGGTCCTCAAGAACGAGGTCTCGTAGACCCCCCGCTCGAGGACCTCCACCGCCGCTGGATAGGCCGCCTCCCGAGCGGTTTCGAGCTCCTTGATCTCCCGCTCCAGGGTGGCGAGGAAGGGGCTCTCGGGGGTGACCGCGGCGACCGCGTCGCGCTGGCGCTCGTGGGCGGCGAGCAGGGCGCCGTAGTCGCGGGCCACCAATGGCTTCTCCTGCTCGGCCGCCTCGAGCTCGTCGAGCCTCGCCAAGCGGATCGCCTCGGCCTCCGAGCCCGCCGGCCACGCCACCAGCGCCTCGTCCTCGAGCAGCCGGACGACCTTGGGCTCGAGGCCCTTCTCGTTCCTTGCGAACGCGAGCAGGGCGGCCTGGGTCCGCACCCGGAAAGCTTCGGCGTCCTTGCCTTCGAGGATCTTCAGGTGCTCGCCGCGAGCGTTGGCGGCCCGCGCCCGGTCGTCGAGGAAGGGGTGGGTCTGGAGGTAGCCGTACTCCCTCGACTGGGGGAGGCGCAGGCTCATGAGCTCGAAGAGCTGCCGCGTGCCCTTGGGATCGAACCCGGCGGCGGCGGCCCAGCGCTGGCCCTCCTCATCCGCCTCGTCCTCGTGCTCCCGGCTGTACCCCCGGAGCATCACCTCGCCGAGCACCAGGCTCGCGACCGCCGCCCCCTGGAGCACCTGCCCCTGGGTCGGCTCCCGGCCCGAGGGGTCGTAGGGACGAAGGTAGGGGTCGCGGTCCCGCCGGCTGTCGTCTCTGCTGGCGGCGACCATCACCCCGACCATCAGGGCCTGGCTCAGGACGTTGACCAGGGTGGACTTCTTCTGCATCCGGGCGTGGTGGTCGAGGGAGACGTGGGCGATCTCGTGGCCGAGGAGGGCGGCCAGCATGTCGTCCGAGAGGCCCAGGTCGAGCATGCCCCGGGTGATGAAGAGGTGCCCGCCCGGCAGGGCCAGGGCGTTGGGCGCCGCCATGTCGATCAGGTGGAAGGTGAGCGGCATCTCGGTGAAGCCGGCGTGGCGGGCGACGCGATAGCCGACGTCGGCGACCCGGGCCAGGGC
>DATKCC010000399.1:0-4338 GCA_035513375.1 Thermoanaerobaculia bacterium
CACGTGGACCCAGAGCCAGACGTCGAGCAGGTTCTTGTAGCGCTCCTGGTAGGCGAGGCGCAGGTGGAGCTCCCGGTGCTGGCGGGCGAGGACCATGAGCTGGCGCAGCGGCTCCTGCTCCTCGGGCGGCACCCGCGCGAGCAGCCGGCCGAGCTCCCCCACGCCCGCTCCCCCCGCCCCGGCCCGCGCCGCCCGCCCCCCCGGCAGCCACCCCCAGAGCAGCCGCCAGCCGGCGAGCCGGACCGGCACGGCGCTCCCGAGCACCTCCCGGCAGACCCCCTCGAAGGCCTGGGAGCGCCCCGCGGCCACCCGCGCCATCGAGCCGGCGAGCCGATTCAGGCGCTCGGAGATCTCCGCGGGCGAGAGGCTGCTCTGGACCTCGGTCAGGAGCCGCGGGTAGACGCTGTAGAGGACCGTCCCGACGACGCCCGAGAGCCAGACCACGCCCAGGACCCCGAAGGCCGCCACCGCCACCCGGTCCTCGAACCGGAAGCCGCTGTGGCAGAGGACGACGAGCGGCGCCAGCGCGCCCAGGACGACGTGGGCCTGGAGCCAGCCCTCGAGCGTGCCGGCCTTCGAGCGGTAGGCGCGCTTCCTCCAGGCGAAGGCGACCAGCAGCAGTACCAGGGCACTCGCCCCGATGCCGTAGCCGATCCCCCAGATCGTGCCGCCGTGGGTCTCCCCGGCCTCGCGCGCGTACCAGGCGTAGGAGGCGACCAGCAGAACCAGCAGCACGCCGCCGATCCAGCGCCAGGCGACCGCCTTGCCGCCGGTCAGGAACATCAGATCTCCCCCTGGCGCACCACCAGCTCCTCCAGGGCCCGCCGGTACTCGTCGGGCCCCAGGCGGATGGCGGCGCCGGTCGGGCAGCTCCGGACGCACGCCGGGTCGTTGCCCAGGTCGCGGCAGAGGTCGCACTTGACCGCCACGGTCGAGCCCTGGTCCTCGCCGCCGCCCAGGCCGAAGAGCGAGCTCACCCAGCTCCACGGCCCCTGCTGCTTCGGGTGGACCATGAAGATGTTGCCGTAGGGGCAGTTCGCCTCGCAGTTGCCGCAGCCGATGCAGCTCGACTTGATCCACACCTCGCCCGAGGGGTCGCGGACGATCGCGTCCGGCGGGCAGTCGAGCATGCACAGCGGGTCCTCGCACTGCCAGCAGGAGTTCGGGGCGAGCAGGTTGTAGAGCGTGATGCCGGTCAGCGACAGCCGGGCCTGGCCATCGGAGTGGACCCCCTCGCAGGCGTCGACGCAGTTGCCGCAGCGGATGCACTTGTGGTTGTCGATGATCAGGGCGTCGGTGCCCATGACCACCTCTTCGCGGATCAGCTCGGAGAGGACGTTGCCCGCCCCCGGGGTCGCCTCGGCGACGAGGGTCGCCACCCGGCGCTCCTCGAGCTTGCCCTCGACCAGCTCCCGCAGGTCCGGGTGGCGCCCCAGGAAGAGCTCGAAGTCGGCGCGCGAGAGCCGGATCAGCTCGGTCGGGAAGATCGTCGTCACGGTCGCCGTCCGGGCCGCCGCGGCGATCAGCGCGGTTTCGCCGAAGAAGCTCCCGGCGACGAGATACGAGAGCACGATCTCGCGGTCGCCCGAGCGCTTGGCGACCTTGACCTGGCCGCTCCGGATCAAGTAGAAGGCGTCCCCCTCGTCGCCCTCCTCGAACACCACGCGGTCGCGGTCGAGGCGGACCAGCCCGGCCCGCTCGACCGCCTCCCGGAGGAGGTGCTCGGGCACGCCGGGGAAGAGGTAGCCCTGGAAGGCGCGGGTCAGGAACACGCGGTCGACCGTCTCCTCGACCGCGGGCGCGGTCGCCAGGAGCTTGAGCATCGCCTTCCTCGGCACCTCGAGCAGGCGGGTCTCGCCCGGGCCGGCCGCGGCGGCGGTGGCGTTGCGCCGCCGGCCCGAGATCAGGCTCATCTCGCCGAAGAACCGCCCCGGCTCGAGGCGGGCGAGGTGGCGCTCCTCGGTCTTGCCCTCCGGGCGCATCGCGATGTCGACGGCGCCGCGCGAGATCAGGTAGACGCTGTCGGTGTAGTCGTTCTGGCGGACGATCACCTCGCCCGGCCGGAAGGAGCGCGGCTCGACCGTCAGGAACATCTCCCGGAGCTGGTCCTCCGAGGCGCCCTCGAGCAGCGGCAGCTCGTCGCGCACCCGGGCGATGCGGTCCCGCACGCGGCCGTCCCACCAGGGCAGCCGGGCCCGCAGCAGCTCCTCGTCCGCCGGGTCGACGTCCCGGCCGCAGAGGTGCTCGACCACCTCGTAGCCCTGGTTGACGCCGAGCTTGATCAGGTCGCGGCCCGAGACCGCGCCGATCAGGTGGAGGCCGGGGACCGAGGACTCGTAGCCCCGGCCGAGGACCGGCCCCGCCTCCCGCGCCGGCCCGGTGAACCCGACCCCCAGGCCCTCGAGGAGCCGGCGCGGCGGAAAGGTGCCGATCTTCGCGATCACCACGTCCGCCGGCGCCTCAATCACCCCCTCGGGCGAGGAGAGGAAGATCCTCCCCGGCTCGACCCGGTCGACCTCGGTCGAGAACTGGATCTGGAGCTCGCCCGAGGCCCGGCGCGACAGGGCCTCGCGCTCGAGGCTCTCCTTGGCGCGGACCAGCTCGGGCTTCCTGACGACCAGGGTCACCCGGTTGTAGTCGCAGAGCGCGAGCGCCACCTCGAGCGCCGAGTCGCCGGCGCCGACGACCACCACGTGCTGGTCGCGGTGGGCGTCCGGGTCGACCAGCCGCGCGGTGACGTGCGGCAGGTCCTCGCCCGGGACGCCGAGCTTTCGCGGGTTGCCCTGGGTGCCAATCGCTAGGACGACCCTGGCGGCCTCGTAGCGGCCGCCCGAGGCGGTCAGGACGGCGAAGCCGGAGCCGGCGGTCGAGCCGGGCGCGGAGCCGGCCGGCGCCCCCTGCCGCTCGAGCCCGACCAGCTCCTCGCCGAAGCGCACCGGCAACTCCCGCTCGGCCGCGAAGCGCTCCCAGCTCGCGAGCACCGCCTCCCGGGAGCCGGCGGCGAAGCCGAGCGGGCTCCGGAGCGGCACCGGCCCCGGCTCGGCCATCACGTGCTTGCGTTTCTGATAGCGGCAGACCGTGTCCGCCAGGTGGTCGGTCCGCTCCAGCAGGACGCAGGAGAGCCCGGAGTCCTGTGCGTGCCCGGCGGCCGAGAGGCCCGCCGGTCCCGCGCCCACGATGACGACGTCGTGCCGCTCCACGTTGGGTCCCGAGACTGCTCTACGGAGGCACCGCGCCCCCGGATCTTCGACCGCTGCCCTGACTGGGCTTCCCGCTGACGGCAGAATGTACCGTCACCCTACTGTCGCCCCCGGGGGGAAGTCAATCGCGGCCGGGGTTGCCTCGCCCGCTGGTAAGCTCGGAGCGTCATGGATCTCGCCCGGGTCGCCGGCGTCTTCGCCAACCGCGCGCTCTTCGCCACCACGGGCCTCCGGCCGGCAGGCCGGGCTCTGGTGCGGGCGCTCGGCTCGGAGGACGAGAACGTCCGGACCATCGCCGGGATGTTCCTCGTGCGGAGCGGACGGCGAGCAGAGCCCGTGCTCGAGGAGGCCCTCGCACGGCGGGAGAACGTCCCCCTAGTCCTGACCATCCTCGGCGACATCGGTGGTCCCGCGAGCGAGCAGATCCTCAGGCGCTTCGCGGTGGACCCGGACCCCGAAACGGCCCAGGCCGCCCGGGAAGCCCTCGAGGAGCTCCAGGAGCAGCAAGAGCTATCCGCCGGGCCCTGAGGCCCACCTCAGCCGGGAATGCCCTTCGCCGGCCCGCTGTTGGGACGAACCGAGCGCGGCCAAGCCCCTGTGCTATAGTCCCCGCTCCCGCGCGGCGCCCGCCGCGCGACCCCACAGTGGCGCGTTCGTCTAGGGGTCCAGGACGCCGGCCTCTCACGCCGGTAACACGGGTTCGAATCCCGTACGCGCTACCAACCTCCCTGAGCCACAATCGGTTCGACGCCGCCGGTCGAGCGTGTCATCTTGGCGGGAGTCGAGGCCACCGCATGAAGAACCAAGTCGTCTTCCTCCCAAGCGTGAAGGATCCGGTCAAGTCCTCACCGGGGTTCGCGAAGAAGAACCTGTCGACCTACAAGCTCGACATCATGGCACTGTGCGGGTTTGGCTGCCGCTACTGCTCTTCGAATGCCGGTAACTACCTCCGCATCAATCGACGTCCGTTCGCAGACGAGACTGTACGTCAACTCGGCGAGCGGCTCCTCCCTGCGGCCGAGCCGTCACTCACCTTCGAGTGGCCCGACATCATCCAGAATCTGGAGCGCCAGCTCGATCGACATCCACGCGCTTGGGGGCGTGGCGAGACCCTCGTCTTCTCGATGCTCACCGACGG
>DATKCC010000400.1:0-4926 GCA_035513375.1 Thermoanaerobaculia bacterium
GGAACGCCCGCCGCACCCGCGCCAGGGTCGCCGCGGCGTCACCGCCGTCCCCGGTCGCCGGCTCCTCTCCGAGGATCGAAGCCAACCCGGTCCCCGTGTACTCCGGGTAGAGGTCGATCGCCCCAGCTCGCAGAGCCTCGAGACAGACCTGCGTCCCCGCCAGGTTGAGCCGCCGCTCCACCGCGAGCCCGGTCCGCGCCTCGATCAGCTGAGCGAACATCTCCGCCAGCAGCCGGCTCTCCTCGAAGTTCTTCGAGCCGACGACGATGGTCCCTTCGGCGGCCGAGGCAGCGACCGGGAGGTGGAGTACCAGGAGCGCCAGCACGAGACCCCGGCCCAGGTGCCCCAGCCACCTTCCCGCCCCCAGATCCCTCGCAGGGCTCGGGAGGGGGGTCGTAGCAGTGACGACTGGACGGAAGCCACCACCGCCGAGGCCGTTTCTCCACGCCTCCAAGCGCGGGTGCGAGGTTGTCCCGACCCCCGAAGGGGGAGGGCTCGGGAGGGGGATCGTTGCGGGGGCCACGGAACGGGAAGGGGCGGGCCGGGGGCTCCCTCCGGAGGGCGTCTGAGGCGAGGCCGCTCCCCGCCGTCTCCCCGACCACCCGCCGCCCCGCGCCGAGCCGAAGCCGAAGCGCGCGCCGCCCGTCCCCCATACCCAGACGCGCGCGCTGGTCCTCCGGAGGGACCCCCCGGCCCGCCCCGCTGCAAGCCACGACCCCCTCACCCTCACCTTCAGCCTCGCCCTCGCGTTCACTTTCACCCTTTCCACTCCGACTCCGACTCCGACTTCCACTCCCACTCCCACCCCCGCCCGCGCCCTCATCATCAGCCCCACCCCCCGCCCCGGCCCCCCACCCCCAGAAGCGCCGCCACGTACCCGTCCCCCGGCTCCCGCGCCAGCTCCTCCGGCGTCCCCACCCGCAGCACCCGCCCGCCCCGCATCACCGCCACCCGGTCCGCCAGCCGGAACGCCTCCCGCAGGTCGTGGGTCACGATCACCATCGTCTTCCCGAGCCGTTCCCGCAGTGCTCCGAACTCCCGCTGGAGCTCGAGCCGGGTCAGCGCATCGAGCGCCCCGAACGGCTCGTCGAGCAGCACCAGCTCCGGCTCCGCCGCGAGCGCCCGCGCTAGCGCCACCCGCTGCCGCTGCCCTCCCGACAGGTCGCGCGGAAAGCGCTCGCCATAGTGCGCGAGCGGCAAGCCGACGAGCTCCAGCACCTCGTGCACACGCCCCCGCAGCCGCTCCCGCCCCCAGCCCCGCTCCGGGCCCAGCAGCCTGGGCACCAGGGCCACATTGCGGGCCACCGTCCAGTGGGGCAGGAGCCCCCCCTCCTGTTGGACGTAGCCGATCCCCCGCCGCAGGTCGATCGGTTCCTGCACCGTCGCCGGCCGCCCTCGGACCCGCACCTCTCCCGCCGTCGGCTCCACCATCCGGTTGAAAAGGCGAAGTAGGGTGGTCTTGCCCGAGCCGCTCTCGCCCACGAGCGCCACGGTCTCCCCGAAGGCGACCGTCAGGTCGACGCCGGCGAGCGCCTCGGTGCCGTCCGGGTAGCGCTTCACCACCCCCCGAGCCTCCAGGATCGGTGCCGCGCCGGTCATCGCCTCGCCGGCTCCACCCAGGCCTCGCGCTGGAGAATCGGCGGTGTAGGGTGGAGAATGGCCACGAGGTTCATCGTACTGGAGGAGGAGCCATGAATAGGCAGCGCGTCAAGTTCCCCGGAGCCTTCGGCAGCACCCTGGTCGGCCGGATCGAGCTGCCGGACCCACCGGGGAGCGAGCCGGCGGCCTACGCCCTCTTTGCCCATTGCTTCACCTGCTCGAAGGACCTGAAGGCGGCCGGGTGGATCAGCCGCGCGCTGGTCGAGCGCGGGATCGCGGTCTTCCGATTCGACTTCACCGGCATCGGGGAGAGCGCGGGCGACTTCGCCGACACCGACTTCTCCTCCAACCTCGACGACCTCGAGGCCGCCGCCGACTTCCTGCGCCGGGAGCGTGAGGCGCCCCAGATTCTGATCGGCCACAGCCTGGGCGGCGCAGCCGTGCTGGCCGCGGCCGAGCGCGTCCCCGAGGTCCGGGCGGTCGCCACGATCGCCGCCCCGAGCGACACCGACCACTTGCGGGATACCCTGATCCGCCTGGCGCCGGAGCTCGAGGAGCGCGACGAGGCCGAGGTGACGCTCGCGGGCCGCAAGTTCCGGATCAAACGGCAGCTCCTCCAGGACCTTGCGGCGGGGAGCCTCCAAGGGGCGATCGCCGGGCTCGGCCGCGCCCTCCTGATCTTCCACTCGCCGGTCGACTCGATCGTCGGCATCGACCACGCGCGGCGGATCTACGAGGCGGCGAAGCACCCGAAGAGCTTCATCTCGCTCGACGCCGCCGACCACCTGCTCACCGCCGAGCGGGACGCCCGTTACGTCGGCGAGGTGCTCGCCGCCTGGGCCGGGCGCTACATCTCTCTCCGGAGCGCCCAGACGGCGACGGAGGAGGAGATCACCGAGCAGGGCGAGGTGCTGGTGACCGGTGGCCCGGCCGGGTTCGCTCAGGAGATCTACACCCGCCGCCACCGGCTCCTCGCGGACGAGCCCGCGTCCTTCGGCGGCACCGATACCGGGCCGAGCCCCTACGAGCTCCTGCTCGCGAGCCTCGGGGCCTGCACGTCGATGACCCTGCGCCTGTACGCCGACCGCAAGCAGTGGTCCCTCGACGGAGTCCGGGTGCGGCTCGCCCACCACCGGGTCCACGCTGAGGACTGCGAGCTGTGCACCGACGACGAGCGGGAGGGGGGAGGGAAGATCGACCGCATCACCCGCAAGATCGAGATCCTGGGCGAGCTCGGCGCGGACCAGCGCGACCGCCTGCTGGAGATCGCCGAGCGCTGCCCGGTTCACCGGACGCTCACCGGGACGATCAAGATCTCCTCGGAGCTGGCGTGAGCGGGAAGGGCGGCCAGGACTTGATATGTCACCTCCGCATAACACCCCCGTCCCGTCCAGGTGACACCGCGGCGGTTCCAGGACCCGCCCGGAGCCGGTTTCCAGGTCTTTCGGCCCGGCCCAACACCCTGGCACGCTTCGTGGAAGACCCCTGGACGAAGCACCGGCGCCACCGGCCGTTTCGGTGGCAGCCAGCCTACCGGCGCGCGGCGTTCCGCACTCCGTCTCCCGACCCCTCTACGCGCGCCGTCCTCCTCCTTCGCCCCGCCGGGGCGGGCGGGCAGAGCCGCCCCGGCGGGGGCCTGCCTTCAGCTCCCGAGCGGTAGGTCGATATACTCCCGCCGTGAGCTCTGACCGCCGCCAGGAGCCACGAGTCCTCCAGCGGCCCGAGCACAACGTCTCTCGCCAGAACATCCCCGAGAACACCCTCAAGGTCCTCAACCGGCTCCACGGCGCCGGGAAGAAGGCCTACCTGGTGGGAGGGGCGGTGCGGGACCTGCTTCTCGGGCGCCAGCCCAAGGATTTCGACGTCGGAACCGACGCCCGGCCGGGGGAGATCCGTCGGATCTTCCGCAACAGCCGGATCATCGGGCGCCGCTTCAGGCTCGCCCACGTCTTCTACCCCGATGGCATCGTGGAGGTCGCTACCTTCCGCCGCGAGCCGTCGGAGGACGACCAGGAGAGTGCCCAGGACGAGCTCCTGATCACCTCCGACAACACCTACGGCACGCCGCGGGAGGACGCCTTCCGGCGGGACTTCACGATCAACGCGCTGTTCTACTCGATCGCCGACCACACGGTGATCGACTACGTCGGCGGCATCGACGACCTCGACGACGGTCTGATCCGGGTGATCGGCGCCCCGGAGGTCCGATTCCGGGAAGACCCGGTGCGAATGGTCCGGGCGGTCGAGTTCGCCGCCCGGCTCAAGTTCGATCTCGAGCCCGCGACCGCCGAGGGGATCGTGCGCACCCGGCGTGAGATCGCCAAGGCCTCGCCCGCGCGCCTGACCGAAGAGCTCGTCCAGCTCCTCCAGTGCGGCCACGCCGGCGACGCGCTCCAGCTCATGCTCGACCTCGGCCTGCTCGAGGAGCTCCTGCCCGAGGTCAACGCCATGGTGACCGCCGACGAGCGCGGCCTGGGCAAGTTCAACCGCATCCCGCTGGTGTTCGACGAGCTGGTCGTAGAGAGTCGGGAGGTCGCGGACACCGCGCTCCTCTCCGCACTGCTCCTACCCGCGGTGCTGCTGCGGCGCTACGACCTGGAGGCCGACGGCGCTCGGCCGATGAGCAGCGGCGGTCTCGAAGCCCTGGTCGACGAGGTGGCCGCGCCGCTCATCGTGCGCTTCGCCCTGTCGCGGGCCCGCGCCGATCGGATCGCCGGGTCGCTCAAGACCTTCCTTCGCCTGTGCGAGCCGAGCTGGACCGAGGAGGGGCGGCGGCGTTTCGCCGCGCGCAGGGATTTCGACGATGCGCTGATCCTGCTTGAAGTGCTGGCCCGGGCCACGGGCGAGGGCTCGGAGGCGGTCGACTCCTGGCGCGAGGCGGCGCGGAACCGGCCGGAGCCCCGGGCGGCGACCCCGCCCGGCCGCGCCCGCCCGCGGCGCCGGCGCAGGCGCCGCCGCCGCTGAGGCCGGCGATCGCTCGAAAGGCCACCCCGCCGGGCGGTTTGCCGAGCGCTGCAGAGCCGCTATAGTCGGCGGCGGAGGGCGCTGGCGGGCTCTCATCCCTCCGCCGCGGGATCACGACTCCATCCGAGGACGAGGCATGAGCTGGCTCGGCGACCTCTGGCGATCGACCCTGGGCAAGAAGGCGGTGATGGCGGTGAGCGGCGTGGTGCTGTTCGGCTACGTGCTGCTCCACATGCTGGGCAACCTCAAGCTCTTCCTGCCCGAGTACGCCCAGGGCGAGCACGCGGGGGAGCTCCCGCTCAATGTCTATGCCGGCTGGCTCCGCGAGCTGGGAGCGCCGTTGCTACCCCAGGAGGGCGCCCT
>DATKCC010000401.1:0-2517 GCA_035513375.1 Thermoanaerobaculia bacterium
AAGAGGGCATCGGCGAAGCCGATCCGCAGCGCCTTCTTCGGATAGAGGTCCTTGCCGGTCAGGATCAGGTCGAGGGCGGCCTCGATCCCGACGAGCCGCGGCAGCCGGGTCGAGCCTCCCCAGGCCGGCAGGATGCCGAGCCTCACCTCCGGCAGCGCGATCCGCGTCGTCTCGGAGTCGGAGACCACCCGCCAGGACGAGGCCAGCGCGATCTCGGTCCCGCCTCCCATCGACGCCCCGCGGATCGCCGCTACGGTCGGGAAGGGAAGCGCCTCCCAGGCCGCGAACACCCGCTGCCCGAACCGCACGCCGGCCTCCGCCGCCAGCGAATCCGTTACCTCGGCGATCATCCCGACGTCCGCGCCGGCGATGAACCCCGACTCCTTGCCCGACAGGAGCACCAGCGCTCGCACGTCCCCCCGCCCCGCCAGCCCGGCCACCACCCCCTCGAGCTCTTCCATCACCTCCCGGTCGAACACGTTCACCCGTTTTCCGGGATGGTCGAAGACCAGGGTGGCGAGGCCGGTCCGGCCGACGTCGAGATGGAATGCGTGGGTCGTGGTCATCGGTTCGACCGCGCCTCCACCTCCGCATACACCCGATCGATCACCTCCCGGTACTTCTCGTCCACCACCCGCCGTTTCACCTTCTGCGTCGGGGTCAGCTCGCCGCCCTCGATCGTCATCTCCTCCGGCAGCAGGCCCCAGTTGACGATCTCCTCGTAGTGCGCCAGCTTCTCGTTCGCCCCCTGCACCTCCTTCGCCAACAGCTCGCGCACCTCCGGACGCTCCACCAGGGCCGCCCGGTCCGACGGGTCGATCCCCCGGCCTTCGGCCCACACCGCCAGCGCTTCGAAGTCCGGCACGATCAACGCCGTCAGGAACTTCCGCCGGTCGCCGATCACCACCACCTGACCGATGAACCGGCTCGCCTTGAGCAGGTTTTCGATCGGTGCCGGGGCGATGTTCTTGCCGTAGGCGTTGATCAGGATCTCCTTCTTTCGGTCGGTGATCGAGAGGAAGCCCTCGGCGTCGAGCTCGCCGATGTCGCCGGTGTGGAACCAGCCCTCGGCGTCGATCGCCTCGGCCGTCGCCTCCGGTTTCCTCCAGTAGCCCTTCATCACGTTCGGCCCGCGGCAGAGGATCTCGCCGTCGGCAGCGATCTCGACCTCGACCCGAGGGATCGGCTTGCCCACCGTGCCGAGCTTGACCGCGCCCGGCGTGTTGACCGAGACCACCGGCGAGGTCTCGGTCAGCCCGTAGCCCTCGTAGATCTCGATCCCGGCGCCCCAGAAGAACTCCGCGATCTCCCGGCCGAGCGGCGCGCCGCCCGAGAGCGCGAACTCGAAGCGCCCGCCCAGGCGCTCCTTGATCTTGCCGAAGACCAGCTTGTCGGCGAGCGCGAGCTGGAGCCCCAGGAGGCCGGGCGGGCGCGCCCGCTTCAGCCGCCAGGGCAGGGCCTCGCGGCCGACCCGGCTCGCCCAGTCGAAGATCTTGCGCTTGGTCCCGGAGCCGCGGGCGACGTTCTCCTGGATCTTGGCCAGGACCTTCTCGTAGACCCTCGGCACCGACACGAAGCAGTGCGGCCGGCTGAGGCCGAGGTCCTCCGACAGGGTCTGGACCGACTCGGCGTAGGCCACGGTCACCCCCTGGTGGAAGTAGAGGAAGTCGACCATCCGCTCGTAGGAGTGGGCGAGCGGCAGGAAGCAGAGCCCGGTGTAGTGGGGCTCGATCGGGAACGCCTCGAGCGCCGCCATGACGTTCGAGACGACGTTGCCGTGGGTGAGCATCACCCCCTTGGGCTCGCCGGTCGTGCCGCTGGTGTAGATCAAGGTGGCGACGTCCTCGGGCCGGATCTCGTGGATCCGGTCGCCGAAGCGCTCGGGATCGAGGTCGTCGCCTTCGCGCTCGAGGTCGCGCATCGTCACGACCCCCGGGACGGCCGATCCGGAAGCGGGCGGCTCCCCGTCGATGAGCACGAACAGCTCGAGCTCCGGCAGCTCGCTGCGGAGCTCGAGGAGCCCGTCGAGCCGCTCCCGGTCCTGGACGAAGACGACCTTCGAGCCGCTGTCGCGGACGATGTAGGCCGCCTGGGTGGCGGTGAGGGTGGGGTAGACGGTGGTCGTTATCGCGCCCCTGCAGAGGGTGGCGAAGTCGACGATCGGCCAGTGGGGACCGTTCTCGGCCATGAGCGCCACCCGGTCGCCGCGCTCGACGCCCCGCTTTTCGAGCGCGCGGGCGAGGCGCCTGACCCGATCCACCAGCTCCGCGGTGGAGATGGGCTGGAACCGCCCGCCCGCCTTGTGGAGGAGAGCGTCGGGCTTGCGGTGCCCGGCGGCGTGGAGGAACAGCTCGGCGAGGGTGGTCACGGCCATGGGAGTTTCTCCTCGGGATCGCCTGCTCGGGCCTTCAAGGGATCGCATGCTGCGGTGCGGTGCAACTCGGGAGCGCGCGCTGCGAGAAGATTGTACCGCCGCCATGGCAGCGGGTGCCGCCCCGGCGGGTGGGGACACCTCCG
>DATKCC010000402.1:0-6849 GCA_035513375.1 Thermoanaerobaculia bacterium
ATCTGGGCGAGCTCCTCGGTGCCCCGGGTGCGCACCACGACCACCAGGTCGAAGCGCCCGGCCACGGAGTAGACCTCGGTGACGCCGTCGACCTCCAGGACCTCCTGGGCGATCCGGTCGATGTGTTGGGGCTGGACGTTGAGCAGGACGATCGTGGTGACCATGGGGAGCCTCCTTGGCTTCCTATTGTGCCACTTCCCGGGCGGGGGTGTCCTTGGGGCGGGAGGGGGTGCCCTCTCCCTTGGGAGAGGGTCAGGGTGAGGGGCCCTCGACCTGCTAACCTCCACAACATGAAGGAGTACCCCATCCATGTCGTCGGCGGCGGGCTCGCCGGGAGCGAGTGCGCCTGGCAGCTCGGGCGGCGCGGGCTGCCGGTGGTGCTCCACGAGATGCGGCCCGAACGCTCGACTCCGGCCCACAAGACGGGCGGCCTCGCCGAGCTGGTGTGCTCGAACTCGCTGCGGAGCGACGACCCGGAGCACGCGGCGGGGCTCCTGAAGCGCGAGATGGAGGCCTTCGGCTCGCTCGTCATCGCCGCCGCCCGGGAGGCGGCAGTGCCGGCGGGGAGCGCCCTCGCGGTCGACCGCGACCGGTTCTCGGCCCTGGTGACTGAGCGCCTGGCGGCGCTCCCGTCGGTCACGGTCGCTCGCGGCGAGGTTACCGAGCTGCCGCCAGGGGACGTCGTGATCGCGACCGGGCCGCTCACCTCCGACACCCTGGCCGCGCGCCTGCGGGAGCTCCTGGGGAGCGAGTGGCTCTACTTCTACGACGCGATCGCGCCGATCGTCGACGCCGAGACCCTCGACCTCTCTCGGCTCTTCGCCCAGTCGCGCTACGGCAAAGGGGGCGGCGACGACTATCTGAACGCTCCCCTCGACCAGGCCCAGTACGTCGCGTTCCACCGCGCCCTGGTCGAGGCCGAGACCCTGCCCCTCCACGACTTCGAGGAGGCGCTCTTCTTCGAGGGCTGCCTGCCGGTCGAGGAGCTTGCCCGCCGGGGGGTGGACACCCTGCGCTTCGGGCCGATGAAGCCGGTCGGCCTGACCGCTCCCGACGGCCGACGCCCCTGGGCGGTCGTCCAGCTCCGCCAGGAGGATCTGGCGAGGAGCCACTACAACCTGGTCGGCTTCCAGTCGCGCCTCAAGTGGCCGGAGCAGCGGCGGGTGTTCGGCTCGATCCCGGGGCTCGAGCGGGCGGAGCTCGTCCGCTACGGCCAGATCCACCGCAACACCTTCGTCAACGCGCCGGCCCACCTCGACAAGCTCTACCGGCTCCGCGTCGCACCCCGCGTGCGGCTCGCCGGTCAGCTCACCGGGGTCGAGGGATACCTCGAGTCGGCAGCGACCGGGCTGGCGATCGCGCTCTACTTGATCTTGGAGGCCATGAGGCCCGGGCAGAGTGTGGCTGTGGCAGAGCTTTCAGCAAGCTGGTCGGCGTCTCAGGAGAGCCTTATCGAGCCCTTGCCGGCGACCACGGCGCTCGGCGCCCTCGCCCGCCACCTGACCGAGAGCGACCCGCGCCACTTCCAGCCGGCGAACGTCAACTACGGGCTGTTCGAGGAGCTCCCGGGGAAGGTCCCGAGGCGGGCGCGCCGGGCGGCTTTCGCCGAGCGGGCGCGGCGGGACCTTCTCGCCTGGGCGGAGCGGATGGGGCTCGAAGCGAGCCCCGAGCCGTTCGCGGCGGGAACGATCCAAGAGGCGGTGAGCACGTAGGGTGGGCCTTGGCCCACCAGAACGCAGTGCGAGAACCTGGGGTGGGCCATGGCCCACCAGAACGTAGTGCGAGAACGTAGGGTGGGCCTTGGCCCACCAGAAAGGGGAGCCGGGGTGCGAGTTGGCCGGTGGGCCAAGGCCCACCCTACGGAGGCGGAGCATGGCTGAGCCGGAGACCGAGACGACGCCGGGGCCGCTCCAGGCGCTCGTCGGTCGCTACCTCGCCCACCTGGCCGACGAGCGCGGGCTCTCGCCCCATACGCTCCGGGGCTACGGCGGGGACCTCGAGCGTTTCGTGACCTTCCTCTCTCGGGACTTCCTCGGCCGCCCTGCCGGGGCCCTCGCCGCCGACGACCTCGACCGTCTGGCGGTCCGCTCGTTCGTTGCATCGCTCGCCCGATCCGGCCTCGCCCGGACCAGTCAGGGGCGGGCGCTCTCTGCGGTCAAGGGCCTGCTTCGCTACGCCGTCCGCGAGGGAGCCCTCGCCGCCAGCCCGGCCCGGGGCGTGCGGACGCCCAAGGCCCCGACGACCCTTCCGCGCCACCTTCGCCCCGGCGAGATCGAGAGCCTGATCGAGGCCGCCGGAGAGCCGTCCGGCCGCACCTCCGACCCGTCCGACCAGGCGCTCGGCCGCCGCGACCGGGCGATCCTCGAGCTCCTCTACGCCACCGGCCTGCGGGTGAGCGAGCTCACCGGTCTCGACTGGCCGGACCTCGACCTCGGGGCTCGGGTCCTCCGCGCGTTCGGCAAGGGCGGCAAGGAACGGATGGTCCCGTTCGGCCGCGAGGCTGAGCGCGCGCTCCGCGCCTGGCTCGCCGATTGGCCGGAGGTGCGCCAAGCCGCGGGCGCCGCCGTCCGCCCCGAGGACGAGCCGGTCTTCCTCAACCACCGCGGCGGGCGCCTGACCGACCGTTCGGTCCGCCGCCTGGTCGACCGCGCGGTAGAGTCAGCCGCCATCGCCTCCGGTGTCCACCCCCATACCCTCCGCCACACCTTCGCGACCCACCTCCTCGAGGCCGGCGCCGATCTCCGCGCGATCCAGGAGCTCCTCGGCCACAGCTCCCTCTCCACCACCCAGCGCTACACCCACCTCGACGTCCAGCGCCTGCTCAACGTCTACCGCGACGCCCACCCCAAGGCAAAGGGCGGGTGAAGCCCCTGCCGGCGAGCGGGCGGGGGCCGGAATCCGCGGCCGCCGCAACGAGGGCGTGGAGCGGGCGGGGGCTCCCTCGCCCGCTCCCCGCCCGCTCCCCGCCCGAGCCCCGCTGCTACAATCCGCTCCCCATGCCCCCCGCCCCCACGCCCCCACCCCAGCTCCAATCCACCACCGTCCTCCTGGTCCGCAAGGACGGCAAGGTGTGCATGGCGAGCGACGGCCAGGTCACGCTCGGCCAGCAGACGGTGGTCAAATCCGGCGCCCGCAAGGTACGCCGGGCGGGCAAGGGGGACGTGCTGGTCGGCTTCGCCGGCGGCGGCGCCGACGGCCTGACCCTGATGACCCGCCTCGAGGCCAAGCTCGAGGAGTTCTCCGGCAACCTCGAGCGCGCGGTCGTCGAGCTCGCCAAGGACTGGCGCACCGACCGCACCATGCGCCGGCTCGACGCCGTCATGGTCGTCGCCGACAAGCGGCAGACCTTCTTCGTCGCCGGCAACGGCGAGCTCCTCCAGCCCGACGAGGAGGACGGCGGCGTCCTCGCCATCGGCTCCGGCGCCAACTTCGCCCTCGCCGCCGCCCGGGCGCTCCTCCGGCACACCGACCTCGCCGCCCGCCAGGTCGTCGAGGAGGCGATGAAGATCGCCGCCGACATCTGCATCTTCACCAACGACCGCCTGACCTTCGAGGAGCTATGAGCGCCCCCGAGCGCCCGGGCCCGGCCCCGTCGCCCCTCCATCTCGAGGACATGGTGCCGCGCCAGATCGTGGCCGAGCTCGATAAGTACGTCGTCGGCCAGCGCGCCGCCAAGCGAGCGGTGGCGATCGCGCTGCGCAACCGCTGGCGCCGCCAGCAGCTCGACCCGGTGATCGGCGAGGAGATCGCGCCCAAGAACATCCTCATGATCGGCCCGACCGGCGTCGGCAAGACCGAGATCTCCCGGCGCCTGGCAAAGCTCGCCCGGGCGCCGTTCCTCAAGGTCGAGGCCTCGAAGTTCACCGAGGTCGGCTATGTCGGCCGCGACGTCGAGTCGATGGTCCGAGACCTGACCGAGATCGCCGTCGCCATGGTCAAGGAGGAGAAGCGCGAGGCGGTGATCGAGAGCGCCCGCGCGCGGGCCGAGGATCGCCTGCTCGAGCTCCTGGTGCCCGCCTCCCGGCCCCCCCGGACGCCGGCCTACGGAACGGTCTTCGGAACCGGCTCCTCGGGCGCTGGCTACGGCGCGGCCGGCGAGGTGAGCGAGGCCGCGCCTGAGGAGCCCCAGGAGAGCCTCCAGGAGACGCGGGAGAAGTTCCGGTCCAAGCTCCGAGCCGGCAAGCTCGACGAACGGATGGTCGAGCTCGAGCTGGAGGAGAGCTCCTTCCCGAGTCTCGAGATGTTCACCCCCCAGGGGGTCGAAGAGGTGGGGATCAATCTCAAGGACATGCTCCCCGGCATGTTCAGCCGGCGGCGGCGCCAGAAGGTCAAAGTCGCCGACGCGGTCGAAATCCTCGTCCAGCAGGAGGCTGACAAGCTGATCGACCGCCAGCAGGTCGCACGCGAGGCCCGGCAGCGGGTCGAGCAGGGCGGGATCATCTTCCTCGACGAGATCGACAAGGTCGCTGGGCGCGAGGGCGGCCGCGGGCCGGATGTCTCCCGTGAGGGGGTCCAGCGGGATCTGCTGCCGATCGTCGAGGGGACGACCGTGTCGACCAAGTACGGCATGGTAAAGACCGACCACGTCCTGTTCTTCGCTGCCGGCGCCTTCCACGTCTCGAAGCCGTCGGACCTGATCCCCGAGCTCCAGGGCCGGTTCCCGATCCGGGTCGAGCTCCACGCTCTGTCCGAGGAGGACTTCGTCCGCATCCTGACCGAGCCCGAGACCGCGCTGACCAAGCAGTACGCGGCGCTGCTGTCGACCGAGGGCGTCGCGCTCTCCTATACCGACGACGCGGTCGCCGAGGTCGCCCGGCTGGCGGTCGAGGTCAACGCTTCGACCGAGAACATCGGCGCCCGGCGCCTGGCGACCCTGATGGAGAGGCTGCTCGACGAGGTCTCCTTCGAGGCGCCCGACATGCGCGGCATGGAGCTCGCGATCGATGGCGAGTACGTCCGCCGCACCCTCGCGGGCATCGTCGAGGATCACGATCTCTCCAGGTACGTGCTCTGATGGATCGTCCTCGGCCCAAGCCGTCGATCGTCGGCTACCTCCTCCCGGTTGCCCTGTGCCTCGGGGTTCTCGTGGCCTCGTGCGGCAAGAAGGGCGATCCCGAGCCGCCGATCCGGATGGTCCCGGCGCCGACCACCGGCTTGACCGTCATCCAGCGCGGGGACCGGCTGATTCTCGAGCTCCCCTATCCGCAGACGACCGCGGCCGGGACGCCGCTGCCGCGGGTCTCCGGGCTCGCCGCCTGGCTGCTCGCCTGGAGCGCTCCCGAAGCGGCCGCGACGACCGAAGGGCTCGAGGTGGACGAGCGCCAGTTCCTGACCGGGGCGAGCCCGGTCCGGCGGATCGCCGAGGACGAGCTGCCGGAGGTCGTCCGAGGGGACCGGATCGTCGTCTCCATCCCGGTGCCCGCCCCACCCGAGCCGGGGCCGGGACTCCCCGTCGTAACCGTAGCGGTCAGGACCCAGGGGCCGGCGAGCGAAGAGTCGGCGCTGTCGAACCGCGTGACCTTTCCCTTGATCGCGGCGCCGGCGCCGCCCACCGGGCTAGAGATCCGGGATCTGGCCACGGGCCTCCGGATCCGGTGGGAGTACCCGCTCGGGGCGGCCGCGGAGGCGGCCGAGGAACCGGCCGGAGCCGAGGGTGCCGGAGCGGACGAAGCCGGGTCCGGAGGCGAGGAGACCGTGGCCGGAAGCGCTCCGGAGGAGGCTGCCGGCGAGCCGGACGCGGCCGAAGCGGCCGCCGGGGAGCCGGCCGGAGCACCGGGCCTCGCGGGCTTCAATGTCTACCGTCGGCTCTCGACCGAGCGCACCTACGGCCCCCCGATGAGCACGCTCGGGCACCGGCCCCGGGCCTTCCTCGACGACAGCGCCGCCTTTGGCGAGCGCTACATCTACACCGTTACCGCGGTCGCCAGCCGGAAGCCGATCCTGGTCGAGAGCGGCCTCGCGGAGGAGGTCGAGGTGGACTACCGTGACCGGTTCGCCCCGCCGGTGCCCAAGGGCCTGCTCGCCCTTGCCGAAGAGGGCCGGGTGCGCCTGGTCTGGGAGGTGAGCCCGGCCCCCGACGTCGCCGGCTACCGGGTCTTCCGCCGCGGCCCCGACACTCAGGAGTTCCGGCCGGTCACCGAGGAGCTCCTCACCGCGACCGAGCTCGTGGATCGGGACCTCGCACCGGGGGCGACCTATTCCTACCGGGTGACGGCGGTCGACCGGATGGGCAACGAGAGCGAGCCGTCGCCGGCGGCGATGGCGACCGCGCGATAGGGTAGGGTGCGGCAGGGCCGTACCCCGCGCGCTCAGGCGCCATGGCGATCACCCCCTTCTACAAGCTCTCCGGCGCCGGCAACGACTTCATCGGCCTCGTGGAGCCGGCGGCCTGGCCGTCGGCTGACGACGTCCGGACCTGGTGTCGGCGCGGGCTATCGGTGGGAGCCGACGGCCTCTTCGTCCTCGAACGGACAGGCCCCGGCGCGGCGCGCATGACCTACTTCAACGCCGACGGCGGCGAGGCCGCGCTGTGCTTGAACGGCACCCGCTGCGCGGCCCGTCTCGCCTTCGAGCTCGGCTGGGACGAAGGGGGCGGGACGGTCACGGTAGAGAGCGGGGCCGGACGCCACCCGGCCAGCCGCGTCGCCGCGGCCGAGGTCGCCGTCGAGGTGGCGGCCCCGGCCCGTCCGCCGAAGCCGTTGGAGATCGAGGCGGAGGGCCGCCGGCTCCGAGGCTGGACGGTCTCGGTCGGTGTACCCCACTTCGTCGTCGAGTGGCCGGAGGGGTTGGACGAGGCGCCCGTTGCGACCCTGGGACCGTTACTGCGCCGCCACCCGGATCTCGGTCCCG
>DATKCC010000403.1:0-4378 GCA_035513375.1 Thermoanaerobaculia bacterium
GTCGAGGTGGGCTCGTTTCCGATCCGCGCCGAGGTCACTCCTGACGGCCGGTGGGTGCTGGTCTCGAACGCCCGCTCGGGGACGATCTCGGTGATCGACGCGGAGTCGGCGGAGGTCGCGCGGACGATCGAGCTCGGGGTGGAGGCGAAGGAGGCGGAGGGTCGGCTCTTCCAGTTCGAGGGCGAGAGCCCGGTGCCGATCGGGATCGAGGTCGCCCCGGACGGCAAGCGCGCCTACGTCGCCGCCGCCAACGCCGACGCGATCGCGGTAATCGACCTCGGGGAGTGGAAGGTGGTGGGGACCCTGGCTGCGGGGCGCGAGCCGGACGGGATGGCGTACTCTGCGCTCGCGGTGGAGAGGCCACCCGACACCGCGCTCTACGGCTCCACTTCGAGGACTCGGATCGCCAGCCTTCCTACGAGCGGTAGCAACCCGTCCAGCTCCGGGCCTGCCAGGTCCGAGAGCGCGAGCGCGATGTGGGTGGCGTCGAAGCCGCCGGGAAGGGTGGCGTCGAGGTCGAGCCAGCGGCCCTCCGCCCAGGCTTGCACCCACATGTGGTAACCGAATACGCCCTCGGCGCCGGCGAAGTCCTCGAGGTAGACGAGCCCGGTCACGGCACGCGAAGGGATGCCGGCAGCCCTCAGGAGCGCGGCGAGGAGCACGCTGTGCTCGGTGCAGTCGCCGCTCCCGGAGCGGGCGACCTCGGAGGCGGTGGCGAAGCCGGTGTCGAGGTCCTTCCGCTGGACGTGGTGGCGCACGAGCTCGGTGAGCGACCGGGCGAGCGTGGTCCCTGCCTCCCCTGTAACCGGACGCGGGTCCGCATCCCCCGGGACCACGGCGCCGAGGAGGCGGCGGATCTGGGGGTCGTCGTGATCGAGGTAGGTGCTGGCCGCGAGGTACCGCGCGAGGTCGGGAGCGCCGTCCTGGTCGGGCGGAGGGATGCGCTCTCCGCCCCTCCCTCCATTCGGCTCGACCCGGCCTTCCGGTGGCCGCGCCGCTACCGCCACCAGCAGCCGGTCGCCCTGCCGCTCGACCCGCTGGCCTCCTCCGTCAGGCAGATCGGGGATCTCGCCGCCGCCCGGGAGGGAGAGCTCGTAGAGCGCCCGGACAGTCCGCTCAGGGCTCTGGATGGAGCGGTCGGGCCGGATGAGAGTGGGGCGCAGGACCTCCGGCCGGGGGCCGGCGTCGGAGGCGAGCGCGGCGAGCGCGGTCGCCCGATCGCTACGCCGCAGGACGGCCTCGAGGCCGAGGATCTCGGTAGTGCTCTGCACCATCTCGCCGGCGGCGTCGAGCTTCACGATCGACGCCATCCCGGGGGCGCTCGACAGCTTCTCCTCCCAGAGCTCGGCGGTCTCCGGCGAAGC
Source organism: Thermoanaerobaculia bacterium (assembly GCA_035513375.1). Lineage (GTDB taxonomy): Bacteria > Acidobacteriota > Thermoanaerobaculia > Multivoradales > DATKCC01 > DATKCC01. The sequence goes on from DATKCC010000403.1 coordinate 1,365, forward strand.
GCCGGCGCCCAGCCGGGTGCGGATGACGGTGACCGGCTCGAGACCTTCGAGCGGATCGACCGTCCGCAGGGTGTAGTCGCTGTCACCCGCCGCGTGGTGGCGCCGGATCGCGCGCCGGGCCTCGGCCGGGGTGAGCCAGGCGCCAGCCGGCAGGGCCAGGTCCTCGCGGCGAACGCGGGCGCCCTGAACGGTCTCCGCAGTCACCCGGTCGGGGAGGAAGCGATAGGTGGTCTCGATCGGCTCGTTGCCCAGGGCCCGACGGAGCCAGAGCGAGACCGGCTCGCCCGTCGCGGTCTCCACGAAACGAGCGGCCATGGCGATCTCGAGCTCCGTGCCGGCGCGGGCGAGGCGCAGCGAGAGCTCGGCTTCGGTCACGATCTCGCCCGCTCGGCTCCACCAGCGCTCGGCCGCCCAGCCGGCGCTTCGGCCGCCAAGCTCGAGAAGGTACCAGCGCTGCTCGGTGGGCTCGTTCGGAAAGACAGCCGGGTCCGCCTCGGACGGAGCCCCCACGGCCCTGGGCAGGTCTGCGCCCAGGTCCGCCTCGCACTGGAGCCCGACGGACGGCGCCCAGTCGCCCGCTCCGAAGGCCGCGAGCGGGAGGAGCCCGAGCAGGGCCAGGCGAGCCGGCGGGCGGGGGAGCTTGCCAGCTTGCAAGAGTCTCATGGTAAGCTGGAATGAGGGCCCTGGGAGCGGGGTCATCGTGACTGGATCGAGGCGCCAGCTCCCCCGACGACTCTACCAAGGAAGAGCTCACGGAGGTCCGTTCCGCCGCGAGCCCGAGACTGCATGGGCGAGTCTTCGAGAAAGTCCGTATAATAGGATTCGCTCGTTTGAAGACGACTGTCCGACCGAGGCCGTCCGAGGAGGGGGTCACGCGCTCCCTCCAGGTCGCCGAGCTCCCGGCCCGCGAGGGCTCCGAGAGGTCGACGGCACGCCACCCGACCAACGATGCTTTGGGGGTGGGTGCCCGAGGGAGCGGGCGATCGAGAACTGAAGCGATTGACATGCCGCCCACCGGCCCGCCCGCGGGTCCCGCAGCCATCGTGGCGGCGGGGCCGCCGGCGAGGACGCGGCGGCGACACGAGAGGTTCTCTCGAACTGGAGGTAGCTCTATGAAGGCACGTTCCGAAGGCGCCGGCAACGCCGGTGACATCCGCTCCATCCTGGACGGCTCACCGGATCTCGACACCGCGGCCGAGCTGCTCAATCTGGCCGGCAACTCCACGCGACTCAAGCTGCTCTACCTGCTCGAGAACGCGAAGGAGGTCTGCGTGTGCGACCTGGCGGAGATGCTCGGCGTCTCCGTGTCGGCGGTGTCGCAGCACCTGGCCAAGCTCCGGGCCTACCAGCTCGTGGCCCCGCGGCGGGATGCCCAGACCATCTACTACCGGCTGACCGACCACAAGTTCAACCACAAGCTGCGCCAAAACTTCTTCAACTGACCGGTCGCGGTTGCTGTCCAACCCTAAGGTCGCGGCGGCGGACCTGGCTCCGCCGCCGTTCTGTTTCCCCGCGAGGCCGTACCGGCCGCCTCCTCCTGTACAATACGCAGCCCTGACCGCCGACTCGGCTGGGAAGCGCAGCCTCGACGAGGCCCGACGCGCTCTTCGTGCCGGGCCTGTTCATGCGATGACCTCGAGGGAGGAGCCGTGACCATCCAGCACCCGCGCCCGAAGTTCACCTACCTCGGCCACTCGACGGTGCTCTGCGAGCTGCCCGCGGGTGAGGTGATCCTCGTCGACCCGTGGGTGGCCAACAACCCGGCCTGTCCCGCGGCGGCCAAGGAGCTCGAGCGGCTGGATGCGGTGCTCGTGACCCACGCCCACTTCGACCACATCGGCGATGCGCTCGACCTCTGCCGGCGCTACCGCCCGTCCAAGGTCGTGGCCAACTTCGAGACCTGCCAGTGGCTCGAGGGCAAGGGCATCGAGAACTGCTCCGCGATGAACCTCGGCGGCTCCCAGGAGGTCCTGGGGTGCAAGGTCTCGATGGTGCGGGCCGACCACTCCTGCGGTCTACTGGATGACGGTGAGATCCTCTATGGCGGGACGGCGGCCGGCTACGTGGTGAGGCTGCCTGAGGGCTACACCTTCTACCACGCCGGCGACACCGCCCTGTTCTCCGACATGCAGCTCACCGCCGAGCTCTACCGCCCGGAGCTCGCGTTCCTGCCGATCGGCGACCTCTTCACCATGGACCCGCCGCAGGCCGCCCGGGCCTGTCGCCTGCTCGGCGTGCGGGAGGTCGTGCCGATCCACTGGGGAACGTTCCCGCCCCTGATCGGCACCCCCGGCCAGCTCGAGCGGGAGTGCGGCGACCTGGGGATCAACTGCACCGTGATCACGTTGCATCCCGGCGAGAGCCACTGACCGCCCGGTCGATGGTTCCCCCGCGAACCCCTCCGGCAAGCAAGCCGCGAACGGCGGACCCGTCCGTCGATCCTGTCCCTGCGACCTGTTCGCTCGAGGGGTGGACTAGAATCACCCTACCTCAGAAAGGAGCCGTACGATCGCCCCCGTAGACCACAGGAAGAATGAACCGCGGATCAACAATCAGATCCGCAAGAGCCCGGTCCGCTTGATCGATGAGGACGGCACCCAACTCGGCATCGTGCCCGTCGAAGAGGCGCGCGAACGGGCTCGCGACAAAGGTCTGGACCTGGTCGAGGTCGGGCCCGGCGCCGATCCGCCCGTCTGTCGGATCCTCGACTGGGGCAAGCTCCGCTACGAGAAGCAGAAGAAGGAGCGCGAGGCCAAGAAGAAGACCCAGACGGTCGAGGTCAAGGAGGTCAAATACCGCCCCACGATCGACGAGCACGACCGGGACCGCAAGACCGACCGGGCGAGGAAGTTCCTCGAGCAGGGCAACAAGGTCAAGGTGACGGTCTTCTTCCGCTACCGACAGCTCCGCCGCCCCCAGCTCGGGCAGGAGATCCTGGACCACGTGGAGAAGACCCTCGCCGACGCGGCCAACGTGGAGCACCGGACCCGGGGGCTCGAAGGGCGCCAGATGAC
>DATKCC010000404.1:0-6667 GCA_035513375.1 Thermoanaerobaculia bacterium
CCAAGAGGCCGAGGAGAATCGCCGCGCGCGCCCGGCGCAGGATCCCGAGCGCCGGAGAGACCCCGCTCTGCGGGCTCCACTCCTCCCGGAGGGCGGCCTCGATCTCGCCGCTCCGTGCGATCCCGCCTTCGACCGTGACGATCCGCTCCCGTTCGGCTGGCCGCAGCCAGCGGCTCACCTGGAGGTCGTCGATCCGCCGCGCCTCGAGCAGAGCCTCGCGAGACTCGTCGAACAGGTAGGAGGCCGCATAGGCGAGGGAGAGGTCGAACTGGGCCGCGGCGCTCGTGGCGGAGCTCGGAGCGGCGAGCGCCGCGGCCTTCTGGAAGAGCGCCACGGCGTTGCCGTAGTCGCCGCGGTTGAAGTAGTACGCACCCAGGTTGACCAGCGCCGCCACGTTCTCCGGCTCGTCCTCGAGCACTTGCTGATAGAGGCTCCGCGCCTCGTCCCACTGGCCCAACCGCACCTGCAAGTCGGCCAGGAAGTGGGCTACGGCCGGATCGCCCGGCAAAGCGCCGGGGAGGATTCCCAGGTCGGTGAAGAGCCCGCCGTACAGCCGCTCCCGACCCACGCTCTCCATCGCCCGCACCGGCGGCGATAGGGCGAGCGCCACCCGCTCGCGGATCTCGGTGACCGCCACCGGCGCGGCGGCGAGCAGCAGCCACGAGAGCGCCAGCACGGCCCGCTCCTCGGCCCCCGCGTAACCCCAGAGCAGGAGCGACCAGTAGAGGCCCAGCCATAGGACGCCTGAAGGCAGGACCAGAGGCCAGAGGAGCAGGATGGCGATCGCCACTGCGGTGCCGGCGGCAGGCAGCGCCGGGAAGCGGCGGGACAGGAACGACCCCAGGTCGCGCACCAGTTCCTGCCCCCGAACGCCCATCAAGAGGGCCGCGAACAGCCCCACGGCCAAGAGCAGGCTCGCCAGCCCCCAGAGCGCCAGGTCGAGGAGGGCGATCCGCCGCTCGAGGCCCATCCGGAAGAGCCGGAGATAGCCCCGCGCCTCCGCGGCCAGCGCCGTCCCCCAGAAGCCGGCTAGCCGGGCCGCGTCGGCGGCCGCGAACGCGGTCTCCGGCCGTCCGGGATCGAGCCGCTCGGCGGCCCTGAGGGCCAGTGCGGCGCGCTCGGCCTCGCCCTCGCGCGCCGCCTCCACCGCCAGCGCCAGGGCCCCGGCCGCCAGGTCCGGGAGCCGCCGCATCCCGAGGGCGGCCGCCGTGGCCAGGAGGTCCTCTACTATTTGCCGTGCCCGGTCCGAATCGCCGCCGTAGTGGGCTCCGGTCCACTGGAGCCAGCCCTCTTGGAGGCGGAGCAGCGACTCCTGGACCGGCGGCCCGAGCTCTGGCGCCGGCCCGCCTGGGATCGCCTGCGCTCCGAGCGCGGCCGGGACGCCGAAGAGCACGAGCGCCGCGGCGGCCGTCCAGCCGCGGATCGACCGCCGGCTCACCTGCCGAGGCTGCCGGCGTCCGGGGAGGCGATCAGCGCCGCTTCTGGACATAGCGGAGGCGGAGCCGGTAGAGGAGGTCCTCCAAGGCGTCCGCCTCTTGCGGCGTGAGGTTGCCCGCGGTCTTCTGCCGCAGGACGTCGAGGAGGTCGATGTAGAAGCGGGCTGCCTCCAGGTTCTCGCCCGACTCGCCGGTGGGCAGACGCGCATCGCCGAGGTAGAACGGGATCGGCTCGGCCATGACCCCAAGGAGGTCGAAGAACGCCGGCGCCTGCCCCGCGGCGCTCGCCTCCTCGAAGCCCGCGACCTCACGCGCCGGACGGCCGCCCACAGGACTCGACTCCGGCGCGCCCGGAGGCTGACTCTGAGGAGGGGCTCCCGGCGCTGGGGCCGCGGCCCGGGCCGCCCCCTCCCGCGCCTTCGCCTCCTCGGCCCGGGCCGCCCCCTCCCGCGCCTTCGCCTCCTCGGCCCGCCGCTCGCTCCGCTCTTCCGGAGTCTCCTCCGCGCGCTGCCTGGCCCGCTCCTCCAGGAAGCGGTACTCTTCCCGGAGCTCTCCTTCGGGAGTGAACATCCGCTTGTCGGTGACCTTCATCCCCTCGTCAGTCAAGGCGCTTCGCCCCTTTCCGCATGCCGAGCCACGATCGTAGCAAGGCCCCTCCCGGCCAGCAAGGAGAGCGGCCCCGCTCCCCCACCGACCTCGCGCGACTGCTCGAGCTTGTCGCCCGGCTCCGGGCCCCGGACGGTTGCCCCTGGGACCGTGAGCAGACCCTGGCCGACGCCCGTGGCTACCTGATCGAAGAGGCGCACGAAGCCGCCGCCGCGGCCGCCGCCGGCGACTGGGACGCCCTCGCCGGCGAGCTCGGCGACCTGCTCTTCCAGGTCGCCTTCATCGCCCGCCTCGGCGAGGAGAGCGGCGCTCTCGACCCGGGCGAGCTGATCGGGCGCATCCACGCCAAGATGGTCGCCCGCCACCCCCACGTGTTCGGCGGCGAGTCGGCCCAGACCGCCGAGGAGGTGCTGGCCGTCTGGGAGCGGCGCAAGCTCGCCGCCGAGAGCGGGCGGTCGCTCCTCGAAGGGGTCCCGCAATCGCTGCCGCCGCTGGTCGCGGCCTACCGCATGACCCAGAAGGCCGCCGGCGTCGGCTTCGACTGGCCGGACTCGGCCGCGGTGCTCGAGAAGCTCGACGAGGAGCTGGCCGAGCTCCGGGCGGGGATCGCGGGCGGCGACCGGGCGACCGTCCGCGGCGAGCTGGGCGACCTCCTGTTCACCGCCGTCAACCTGGCGCGCAAGCTCGGTGTCGACCCCGACGGCGCCCTCGCCGAGACCAACGCCAAGTTTCGCCGCCGCTTCCGCTACATCGAGGAGCGCCTCGCCGATCGCGGCCGGAGCCTCGCCGACGTCTGCTTGGAGGAGCTCGACCGGCTGTGGGAGGAGGCGAAGGAGACTCTCTCGCCCTGACCAGCTCGGCCGGAAGGCTGGGGGATGCGGAGTCTACCCCGGCCCGGTGGAGGGCGGCGGGGTCTCGGTCGAGAGCTGGCGGCTCATCGCAAGGGCTCGAGGAGCATCAGGTCGCTGTCCTCGGCGGAGGCCTCAGCGAAGGCCAGCGTCCTGCCGTCGCGGGCCAGCGAGATCCCGAGCCCGGCGAAGGGAGCTGGGTCGAGCGGTAGCGGCAGGAGCCGGTTCGGCCCGGGATGGCTCAGGATCACGACGGACGAACGGGCTCGGGGGAACCGGGCCACCGGACGCGTCACGATCATTCCAGGTCCGACGTCCCAATCGTCCCACGGGAGCACTTCGGCGGTGGCGGGGACCGAGACGGAGCGACCCCCTCCGACCGGCGACCGCCAGATCCCCGGGCGCCCCGGCCGGGTGAAGAAGATCGTGGCGCCGTCCGGAGAGGGCCGCGGGCACAGGGCGTCCTCGACCAGAAGCTGCTTGCGCCCGTCGAGGGTGGAGACGCTCCAGACGTCCCATCGCCTGGCGCCGAACGAGCTGTAGAGGAGGCGCTCGCCATCGGGAAGGAACGCCGGGCACACCTCGTGGGTCGCGGACCGGATTTCGAGCTTCTCCTCACCGGTGGCCGTGTCGATCACAGCGATGTCGGCCTGACCCTCGCGCAGGATCGCCACGGCCAGCCGCCGATGGTCCGGGGCCCATGCGGGTCGGCCGATCACCCTCCGGGCACGGCTTACCCGGCGGGCGCCGGCGGGCGTCCCCGGCCGGCCGATCCAGATCTCGGAGCTGCCTCCGCGCACCGACACGAACGCGACGGCGCGGCCGTTCGGAGCGATTGCCGGACTGGCGTCCCAGCGCGTCGACGGGGAGACCCGGGCCCTGCGGAACCGGTCCTCGGGTCGGAGGGAGAGCGTCCAGACGTCACTAGCGAAGCTCCGTCGTTCGAACACCAGCCGGTCCCCCGCCTCGGAGTACGAGGGATCGAAGGCCGACTCGCCGGCAGCCTCGACCGGTCGAGGCGCCCCGCCTTTCGCGGAGATCCGCCAGAGTCGGCTGGCCTCGTCCCGAGTCGACGAGAACAGGATCTCGTCCGTACGGCCGATCCAGGCCATTCCGTTGATCGAAGCCCCGTCGTGGGTAAGGCGGCGGACCGTGCGCTCGCCGACGCGGGCCAGGTAGAGATCTTCGATCCCCGGGAGGACGGCGCGGGCGAAGGCCAGCCGCTCGCCGTCCGGAGACAGCGCAAGGTCTCGATCGCCGAAGGAGCCCGGCTCCGGGAAGGTCACCCATCGCCGCCGTCCGGTCAGGAGGTCGAATCGCGCCACCGCCGACGGCGCGCTCGGCCGGCTCCGGTCGGGGTAGAACAGGTAGCGCCCGTCCGGAGACCAGGCCAGATCGGCGACATCCGCGGCAAGCACGGGCGTCAGCAGCCGCTCCGAACCGTCTCGGAGCGACAGGAGGTGGAGGGCGGCGCGCCCCCCGGAGCTCCGACTGAAGGCAACCTCCTCCGAGCCGGGTCGCCACGCCGGGTTCGTTTCTCGCCCAGGGCTGGAGGTCAGCCGGCTCGGCAGGGCACGGCCGACGCGAGTGAGGTAGAGATCCACTCCGCCATCTCCTCGGGTCCAGCTGAAGGCCAGCCGCTCGCCGTCGGTGGAGATCGCCGGGTCGACCTCGCTACCGAGGCCGACGCTCGCCGGTAAGACGCGCGGCGGTGAGGCAGCCGGTGCGAAGAGCGGGACGAGGAGCGCGACGCTGACGGCCGTGATCAGAGCGAGCGAGGCCAGGATCAGGGACCCGAGCTGCCCACGGGGAGGCGCCGGCCGGGCGTGGGAGACCGTGCGCGGCCCCACCTCGCGCGCTGCCACCGGCGGTTCTATGAGACGGTAGCCGCGAGTGGGGATGGTCTCGATGTAGTGGGGGGAGCCGGAGTCGTCGGCGAGCGCCTTGCGCAGCAGGGAGACACTGCGCGACAGGACATGGTCGGTCACGTACCGTCCGGACCAGACGCGCTCCAGGAGCTCATCCCGAGTGACGAGCCGACCGCGGCGCTGGAGCAGCAGATCGAGGACCGCCAGCGCCTTGGGCTCCACCCGGACGGCCTGGCCTCCCCGCCGCCGGATCGTCCCGACGGAGAGGTCGACCTCGCACTCGCCGAGGAGGATCCGGTCCCTCGCCCCGAGGCTCGCGTCCGCGTGGCGGGTCGGAGTTTCCTTCCTCAACGTTGCGACCTCAGGAAAACCTCAGACAACCGAACCGGCTCGGACTCTACACTGGGCTCACCGACTCACGACTTCGGAGGTACTCATGAGAAGGCCTGCTTGCCACCCTGCTCGGATTTGCGCCGCCGCGCTCTGCGGAGTGCTCGTCGCTGGACCTGCCGCACCCGTTCCCTCGGAGATTCGGGAGGAGCTCGACCGGTTGATTCAGGTCGCCATGACCCGGGATCGCCTGCCGTCGCTGTCGGTCGCCGTGGGCCGCGACGGAGAGCTGGTCCACGTCGCGGCTGGCGGCTTCGCGGCCCTGGAAAACGCCGTGGTCGCGACTGCCCGGAACGTCTATCCGATTGGCTCGGTCACCAAGACCCTGACCGCGGTCGCGGCCCTCCAGCTCGGGGAGCGCGGCCGTCTCAACCTCGACGCTCCGGTCCAGCAGTACTGCGGAGCCTTTCCCGCCAAGGAGCATCCGGTAACGGTGCGCCAGCTCCTCGGCCACCTGGGCGGCATCCGCGGCTACGACTACAGCCGCTTCGAGGAGGATTTCCTCAACCGCAAGGTCTACCCCTCGATCGAAGCCGCGCTGAAGAAGTTCCAGGCAGATCCCCTGGCCGCTCCCCCGGGAGACCGGTACTTGTACAGCAGCTACGGTTACGTCCTGGTGGGCTGCGCCATCGAAGGAGCTTCGGGGCTTTCCTACGGGGAGTACCTGCGCGCCAATGTCCTCGAGCCCGGGGGAATGGGCCAGGCCATGTTGGACGACCCGCAGAAGGTCATCCCCTTGCGCGTCAATGGCTACGGTCGGGCGGGGGACGGCGAGTGGGCGCCTGCCGGTTGCTTCAATCCCAGCGACCGATACCCCGCGGGAGGCCTCGTGGCCACGCCGGCGGAGCTCGTACGGTTCGGCAACGCGCTGCTGGAGGGGCAGCTCCTCTCCCAGGCCTCGCGGCGAGCCATGTGGAGCGTGCAGCAGACTTCCGGGGGCGCCTCGACCGGGAGCGGTCTGGGCTGGACCGTGTCGACCGATGGGAAAGAGCTCTCCCACGGCGGAACCACGGTCGGCGGATCGGCCTTCCTCTACCTGCGGCCCGAGGACCGGGTGGTCGTGGCCTTCGCCACCAACCTCTCCCTGTGGACCGAGGGTCGGCTCGAGCTCGCGAGGCGGCTCGCCGACCTGGCTCGGAGAGACGAAACCCCGGAGGCCCCTGCACCCGGCCCCGCGCCGCCGCCTCGAGGTGCCCGGGAGGACGGGTGAGCGGTCGCTCGTCCTGCTCGGGCGCCCTAGTCGTCCAACGCCTCCTCGAGCTCGTCTTCGACGTACGGGTAGACCGTCTCCGCGATCCGCGCGTGGCCCCGGGCGTTGGGGTGGATGCGGTCGGGTAGGTTGAGCGCGGGGCGGGCGGCGACGCGGTCGAGGAGGAATGGTACGAGGGGGACGTCGAGGTCGTCGGCGACCTCCTCGTACAGGCGCTCGAATCGGCCGGCGTAGTCGAGGCCGTAGCTCGGCGGGATCCGCATCCCGAGAAGGACCACCCGGGCGCCGGCCTGGCGGCTCCGGCGAACG
>DATKCC010000405.1:0-2176 GCA_035513375.1 Thermoanaerobaculia bacterium
TAGAGGCCCCGGGGCTCGCGCTCGAGCTCGCGAATGGCAGCGAGGGCCCGGTCCCGGGGCATTCCGCCCACGGCCGGCGTCGGATGGAGGGCGGCGACGGCGTCGAATATCCCGCGGCCCGGGCGGAGCACCCCCGAGACCGGAGTGAAGAGGTGCTGGACGTTGCGGAGCCGCTCGAGGGCCGGAGCGCCGCCGTGCTCCACCCGCAGGCAGAGGGGCGCCAGAGCGTGGGCGATCATGTCGCCGACGATCGCGTGCTCATCGAGATCCTTGGCGCTCGCCAGGAGGCCCCGCCCCAGGGCGTCGTCCTCCTCCGGCGTCGCCCCGCGCGGGGCCGAGCCGGCGAGGGCGCCGGAGCCGACCCGCAGGACACCGTCGGCACCCTCTTCGACCCGCGCCAGGCGCTCGGGGCTCGCCCCGAGGAATACCGCGGCGCCGGGGGCCGGCCGGACCGCGAACAGGAAGCACCCCGGGTGGAGCCGCCCGAGCTTGGCGAGGAGCGCCGCCGGCGAGAACGCCCGACCGCGGCGGACCTCGACGGCGTGGGCCAGGACTACCTTCGAGAGCCCCGGGCGCCGGAGAACCTCGAGCGCCGCGGCGACGTTCGCCCGGTGCTCGCCCCCGGCCCACTCGATCGCCAGATCGCCCTCGGGCGGCTCCTCGACTGTGGGCCGCCGGGAGGCCTGCTCGACGGCTGCGGCGAGCTCGGCCCGGAGCTCCCTGAGCCGCTCCGGCTCCCCCACCAGGAGCGCCTCGCCGGCTTGAGCGCCCATCTCCCCTCCGAGCCGCACCAGCACCTCCGGCACGAAGGCCTCGACCGGCGCGAACCCCCGCCAGGGGCCGAGGCCGACGCCGGCGCCGAAGGCGGCCGAGGAATCGAACGCGACGCTGAACAGGACCCGCAGGTCGGCGAGCGGCGGCGCGCCGGGGCCGAGGGCGCCCTCCAGGGCCGGCTCGAGCGCCTCCTCGAGGGCCGGTCCCAGGGCGTGGACGGACGGCGGCGCGACCCGGAGCGCCCGCCCGATCGCGAGCATGGCCTCCTCGCCCGGCCCCCGCCAGAAGAGATGGCTCCGCGCGGCGGGCAGTGCGGCCACCAGGGCGAACGGGTCGAGCGCCGGGAGCGCCCGCAGCTCGACCCGCAGCCCGGCTGACCGGGGCAGGTCGACGGCGCGCGGCGGGACGGCGGTCTCGGAGCTGGACACGATCGCGGGAGAGAGGGCTTCGGAGGCGGCCGAGGCGCCGCGACTCGCGATTCTAACCGGCGCGGCCGGCACGGCGGTCCGGGGCGCTTTCGTTGCGGGTCCGCCTCAGCTCCCCGCCGCGCCGGGGACTCCGGGGTGCTGAATGAAGAAGCCGTCGGCGAAGACGATGTCGCGGTCGTAGTCGGAGAGCGGGTAGACCTCCCCCGGGTACTCGGCCGGGTGCTCGTGCTCGAAGACGCCGTCGCGCCCGGGGCTCACCAGCCGGTAGGCGTCGCAGGTCCCGCTCTGCGTGCCGAATGCATCACCCGTCCAGCAGGCGTACCGGATGGGGTGCTGCCAGCCGTCTATCCGCGGCACCGGGTCGAGGTACTCCGGCTCGAGCAGAGCCGCCAGCTCGTCGATCGAGCCCGCCGGCGGGGCTTCGCCCTGCTCCGCCCGGTAGCCCTCGATGGCCACGGCCAGCGTCCGGAGCTCGCTCATGGTCCGCTTCTGCTTCGCCTTCTGGGTCGCGTCGAGGAAGTTGGGGATGAAGATGGCGGCGACGACGCCGACCGCCACCAGCACGAGGACCCCGCAGCCGACCGCCGCCAGGATCCAGAAGACCCCGCGAGATCCCTTCTTCGACGCCTGCGGGCCGGCCTCGAGCGGGCTGCCGCAAGCCGGGCAATGGGTGGCGGCCGGCGACACCTCCCGGCCACACTGAAGGCACTGGCGCATGGCGACCTCCTATGGAAGTTGGAGCAATCGAGTGCTCATGAGTTCCGGGCCACGCTAGCACAGGGCCCCGAGCGAACGATCTGCGGTAACCTCCGGCGAGCGGGACCCGGAGCCACCGCCATGGACGAGCCTCTCACCCTCACCTTCGAGGTCTTCTGGAGCTGGCTGCTCGGCCACCCGAACTGCATCCTCCGCGCCGGCACGCCCGAGGCGGTGGTCTACGACGACGAGGATCTCCACTGGCACTTCGCTTCCGA
>DATKCC010000406.1:0-2598 GCA_035513375.1 Thermoanaerobaculia bacterium
GGCCGCCGCTGCTGCTCTCGGGCCACGCCTGGCCGGAGAGCCTCGAGCGGCTGCCGGGGGCGGTCTTCGCCTACGAGGAGCGCGTCGGCCGCGGCCGGGTGATCGCCTTCGCCGAGGACCTGAACTTCCGGGGCTACTGGCGGGGCGCCGAGCGCCTCTTCCTGAACGCCGTGGTGCTGGGGCCGAGCGCCCCGTGAGAGAGGAGAGCCCGAACGTGCGCTGGCCGAGCCTCGAGCGCTACCGGGAGTGGCCGGGGGAGATCTCCAACCGCGAGGAGAAGGAGGCGGTCGCCGGCCGCGTGGCCGAGGAGCTCGGCGACGGCCAGGTCGTCGGCGCCGGCTCGGGCTCGACCTCGTTCTTGGCGCTCCGGGCGATCGCCCGGCGAATCGAGCGCGACGGCCTTTCGATCCTCGCCGTCCCGACCTCGACCGAGGTCGCTCTCGCCTGCGCCGCTCTCGGCATCCCCACGGCCAGCCTCGCCGAGGCCCGGCCCGACTGGGGGTTCGACGGCGCCGACGAGGTCCACGTCCGGGGCGGCGTCGTCCGCCTGATCAAGGGCCGGGGCGGGGCGATGTTCCGCGAGAAGCTGGTGATGGCGAGCCAGCCCCGGACGCTCATCCTGGTCGACCGCTCGAAGCTCGTCGAGCGGCTCGGCGAGCGCTTCCCGGTGCCGGTCGAGACCCACCCGGAGGCCCTCCACCTGGTCGAGGAGCGGCTGCGGGATCTGGGGGCGACCGAGGTCCGGCTGCGCGCCGCGGCCGCCAAGGACGGCCCGGTGGTGACCGAGCACGGCCACCTCATCCTCGACGCCCGCTTCGCCGAGATCCCCGACCGCCTCGAGATCGACATCAAGGCGATCCCGGGGGTCGTCGAGTCCGGCCTGTTCATCGGCTTCCCGGTCGAGGTGGTCACGCCGCGCTGAGAGTGCTGGAGAGCGGCAACCTCTACCGGACAGCCGAGCTCTACCAGACGCTGGGATCCGGCCGTAGCTCGTAGGGTGCGGCCCTACCCGCCGATGTAAGACATCTCGACCTTGGGCCGCGCCGCGGTCGCCTCGGTGCGGAGCTCCGAGTAGCGGTCGTCGCGCGCCTTCCACACGCCGGCGATGAGGGCGGCGAGCTCGTCGTCGCCGGCGCCTTCCCGGAGCGGGGTCTTCAAGTCGGTGCCCCGGGTGGCGAACAGGCAGGTGTAGAGCCGGCCCTCGGCCGACAGGCGCGCCCGGGTGCAGGCGCCGCAGAAGGGGTGGGTGACCGAGGTGATAACGCCGATCTCGCCCGCGCCGTCCCGGTAGCGGAAACGCCGGGCGACCTCGCCGGCGTAGCTCGGCTCGAGCGGCTCGAGCGGCATCTCCGCCGCGATCCGCGCGACGACCTCCGCGCCGGGCACGACCTCCGCCATCCGCCAGGCGTTGGTCGAGCCCACGTCCATGAACTCGATGAACCGCAGCACGTGCCCGGTGCCCCGGAAGCGCCGGGCGAGGCCGAGCAGGGTGTGGTCGTTGACCCCGCGGCGGACGACGCAGTTGATCTTGACCGGCCCGAGCCCCGCCGCGGCGGCCGCCTCGATCCCCTCGAGCACCCGCTCGACCGGCACCGGGGTGTCGTTCATGCGGGCGAAGACTTCCGGGTCGAGGGAGTCGAGGCTGACGGTCACCCGGTCGAGCCCGGCCGCGGCGAGCGCCGCCGCCTGCTCGGCGAGGAGCGAGCCGTTCGTGGTGAGCGCGATCTCGAACCCCCCCGACCCGGCCAGCATGGCGACCAGCCGGGGGAGCTCCCGGCGCAGCAGCGGCTCGCCGCCGGTCAGCCGGAGCTTCCTCACCCCGAAGCGCCGGAAGACGCCGGCGAGCTGTCGGATCTCGCCGAAGTGGAGGATCTCTGCGCGCGGCAGGAACTCGAAACCGGGGCCGAAGACCTCGCGCGGCATGCAGTAGCGGCAGCGGAAGTTGCAGCGGTCGGTCACCGAGATGCGGAGGTCCCGGACCGGCCGCCCCAGGCGGTCGCGAAGGTCGGGGCCGGGCGTGGGCGAAGCGGCGCTCATCCTCCTCGAGACTCTATCAACCGGCCCCGAGTGCTGCCCTCGGGCGGCGCGGGACTTGCACCTTTCACGATCGGGGAGGCCCCGCGCCGCGGCCGCGACCGGGCGGTCCCGGCGGAGCGGCGTTCGCCCCGCGCGTAGAAATCACAACCACCGGAAACCGTTGCACACCACAAGGAGACCGCCACCATGAGAATCCCACCGACCACCATCGTTTCGAGCGCTCTGGCCCTCGGAGCCGGAGCCGCCATGATGTATCTCCTCGACCCGCAGGGCGGGCGCCGGCGGCGCGCCCAGCTCAAGGACCGGGCGCGCCACGGCGTGAACGAGGCGAGCGACAAGGCGAGCGCCGTCGCCGCCGACCTCGGCAACCGTGCCCGTGGCCTCGCCGCCGAAGCCACCGGCCGCCTGCGCCACGAGGAGCTGACCGACGAGCAGCTCGCCCAGCGCGTGCGCTCCTCGCTCGGTCACCACACCGGCCACGCCGGCGCCATCGAGGTGATGGTCCACGACGGTCGGGTGACCCTGGCCGGCCCGGCCTTGGCCGACGAGGTCGACGAGCTG
>DATKCC010000407.1:0-3794 GCA_035513375.1 Thermoanaerobaculia bacterium
GGCCCCGGCCGCCAGCCTGGCGACGGTCTCGAGCCGGTCGATCGACCGGTCGTCGAGGTCGAATCCGGCGGCGATCCTCGGCGCGGCGGTGATCGGCACCCAGACGTCGAACCGGAGCCCGACGAAAGTGCCGATGAACCCCTCGGGCGCGACCCCCGCCACGGTGAACGATACGCCGTTGAGCCGGAGAGCACGGCCGACGACGCCGGGATCGGCGCCGAACCGGTCGCGCCACAGCCGGTCCCCGATCACCGCCACCGGCGCCGCCTCGTCCTCGTCCGCCCGGCTGAGGAACCGGCCCTGCTGCGGCCGCGAGCCCAGGACCTCGAAGTACTCGCCGGTGACGAGCTGCCCGAGCACCGCCTGCGCCTCGGCGCCCACCCCCGCCGCGCCGGGCAGGTCGACGCTCACCTGCCGGTCGAGGAAGGCCGCCACCCCCACCACCGAGCCCGCCAGCCCCGCCGATTCCCGGAGGTCCCGGAAGTCCGGATACGACCCCAACCCGCCCACGTTCACCAGCCGTCCGGGCTCCGCCAGCCCGGGAAGTGGCCGCAGGAACAGCCCGTTGGCGAGGCTGAAGATCGCCGTAGCCGCAGCGACCCCCACGGCCAGACAAGCCACGGCCACTAGCGAGAATCCCGGGCTCCGGGCAAGCGCCCGGAGGCTGAAGCGGAGCTCCTGAAATCGGCCCATCGTCGATCCCCCTTCCGGTGGTTGCCAGCGCGTACTGCACGGCCCATACCCGGCTCCGCACCACTCGGTCCTCCCTCATCTCCCAGGTCGGCCACCGCCGCCACCGTCCGCTCCCGGCACGCCGAGTCCCGCCCCCGAACACCCGTGACTCCCCCCGCCCAGATCCTTCGCGTGCGCTCAGGATGACAGGAGGAGCAGGCTCCCCGGGTCGCGCTTCAGACTCTTCCGAACGGACGGGCCACGACCCGGGCGGGCGGGGGGATCGCTCCCGAAGACACGAACCGGAGTCGCGAGGCGGAGACCGGCGGTAGTTCCTCGGAGGCGCTTTCCAGCCGGAGAGGAAGCTACCCCGGCGGAGCCCTTGGGATGCCTCTCGAAGTCACCCGCCGAGCTCCCGCAGAACGCACCGACGCGAACCCATGACGTATCCTTCCCCGCCTATGGACCGCCTGCGCCGCCTCCTCGCCCTCGCTCTCCTCCTGGCCACCACCCTGGCCTGCTCCGGCGCGCCGGCACCCTCAGCGCAGCCGACCCCGGCTCGTTCCGACGCCGAGCTCCACGCCCCCGAGGCCCTCGACGCGGTCCTTCCGGTCGGCCCCGGCGTGACCCTGGGGCGGCTCGATAACGGCCTCACCTACTACGTCCGCCGCAACCCCTCGCCCGAGAACCGGGCCGAGCTCTGGCTGGTGGTCGACGCCGGCTCGATCCTCGAGGATCCCGATCAGCGCGGGCTCGCCCATTTCGTCGAGCACATGGCGTTCAACGGCACCGAGCGCTTCGCGCGCCAGGAGCTGGTCACCTACCTCGAGTCGCTCGGCATGCGATTCGGACCCGACATCAACGCTTCGACGAGCTTCGACGAGACCCTCTACATGCTGATGGTCCCGACCGACCGGCCGGGGATCCTCGAGCGGGGGCTCGACATCCTGGAGGATTGGGCCGGCGGCATCGCCTTCGATCCCGTGGAGGTGGACAAGGAGCGCGGCGTGCTGGTCGAGGAATGGCGGCTCGGCCGCGGCGCCCAGAGCCGGCTGATCGAGGCCCAGGTGCCGGTCCTGTTCGCCGGCTCGCGCTACGCCTCGCGGCTCCCGATCGGGAGCCGCGAGGTGCTCGAGACAGCCCCTCTTTCTGCTCTCACTCGCTACTACCGCGACTGGTACCGCCCGGACCTGATGGCGGTGATCGCGGTGGGCGACTTCGACCCCGGGCGGGTCGAGGCCGGGATCCGCGCTCGCTTCTCCGACCTCGAGGGCCCGCCCGCGCCCCGAGAGCGGATCGAGCTCAATCTGCCGGAGCACGAGGAGACCCTGTTCGCCACCTTCACCGATCCGGAGCTCACCGGCACCTCGGTCTCGGTCTACACCAAGCTCCCTCGGCGGGCGCAGGGCACGGTCGGCGACTACCGCCGCTCCCTGGTCGAGCTCCTCTACCATCGGATGATCAACGACCGCCTCTACGAGGTCGGCCACCGCCCGGAGCCGCCGTTCCTCTACGCCTACTCCGACTCCACCGCGATCGTCCGCGCCGGCGAGGTCGACCAGCAGGAGGCCGGCGTCGAGGCGGGCCGAGTGATCGCAGGGCTCGAAGCCCTGCTCAGCGAGATCGAGCGCGTGCGGCGGTTCGGCTTCACCGAAAGCGAGCTCGGGCGCAACCGGCGCGACCTGCTCCGCGCCTACGAGCGGACCTACCTCGAGCGGGCCGCCCGGACCTCCGGCTCGTTCGCCGCCGAGTACTCCCGGAGCTTCCTCGAGGACGAGCCGATCCCGGGGATCCGGATCGAGCTCGAGCTCGCCCGGCGCTTCGTCCCCGAGATCTCTCTCGCCGAGATCAACGCCCTGGCCGGCGCCCGGACCTCGGTCGCCAACCGGGTGATCCTGGTGAGCGGCCCGGAGAGCGCGGCGGGGACGATGCCGGCAGAGGAGGAGCTGCTGGCGGCGTTCGAGCGCGCCCGCTCCCGCGAAGACCTCGAGGCCTACCAGGACAGGGAGCCCGAAGGGGGCCTGATGGCCGATCCGCCCGAGCCCGGCGAGATCGTCGAGCGCCGCACGATCCCGGAGATCGGGGTCACCGAATGGGTGCTCTCGAACGGCATCCGGGTGGTGCTCAAGCCGACCGACTTTCGCCGCGACCAGGTGATGCTCGAAGGGTTCAGCCCGGGGGGCCACTCCCTGGTTTCGGACGAGGAGCAGCTGAGCGCCTCGTTCGCCGCCGAGATCGTCTCCCTCGGAGGCCTGGGCGATCACGACGAGATCGGCCTCGCCAAGCTCCTGGCTGGCCAGGTGGCGCAGGTGGGGCCGTACGTCGACGAGCTCGAGGAAGGGGTCTCCGCCGGCGGCTCGGCCGAGGACCTCGAGACGATCTTCCAGCTCGTCCACCTGGCCCTGACCCAGCCGCGGCTCGATCTCGACGCCGTCCGCTCGTTTCGCGAGCGCCTCCGGCCGGCGCTCCAGAACCGGCTGGCGAACCCCGAGCAGGCCTTCGTCGAAGAGATGTTTCGGGTGCTCTCCCTCGACCACCCCAGGCGCCGGCCGCTGACCCCCGAGCGCCTGGACGCGATCGACCCGGAGCTCGCCCTCGAGGTCTACCGCAACCGCTTCGCCGACCTGGCCGACGCCACTTTCGTCGTCGCCGGAAGCTTCGAGCCCTCGGCGGTCGAAGGCCTGGTCCGCACCTACCTGGCGAGCCTTCCGGGGCTGCCGGACGGGAGGCGCGAGGAGAGCTGGCGGGACGTCGGTCTCGAGCGCCCGCAGGAGGCGGTCGAGCTCACCCTCGAGCGCGGGCTCGAGCCCAAGGCCGCGGTCTGGCTGGTGCTCCACGGCGAGGCCCCGCCGACCGGCGGGAGCTTCCGCGAGCGGCAGCACGAGCTCGCCTCCCTTGGCGAGGCGCTGCAGACGCGCCTGCGCGAGGTGCTCCGCGAGGACCTCGGAGCGGTCTACGGCGTCTCGGTGGGGACCGACCTCACCTGGCGCCCGCGGGAGCGCTACAGCGTCTCCGTCCAGTTCGGCTGCGCGCCGGAGCAGGCTCAGGACCTGGTCGCGCAGGTGCGGGAGGTGATCCGAGCGTTCCGCGAGGAGGGGCCGCCGGCCGAGCTCACCGCCCGG
>DATKCC010000408.1:0-2811 GCA_035513375.1 Thermoanaerobaculia bacterium
GCCGGGGCGCTCGTGCTCGAGCCGGAGGAGCGCGCCCGCGAGCGCGGCGCGCGGGTGCTCGCCCTGCTCCTCGGGGTCGGCAACTCCTGCGACGCCCACCACATGACCGCGCCCCACGCCGAAGGCCTGGGCGCGGCCCTCGCCGTCGAGCGGGCGCTGAGCGACGCGGGGACCGACGGCCGCGCGGTCGCCTTCTTCAACGCTCACGGCACCGGCACGGTGCTCAACGACCTCTCGGAATGGCGCGGGCTCGTGCGGGTGTTCGGCGACGCCGCCGGCGAGATCCCGTTGACCGCTACCAAGGCCTCGGTCGGGCATCTCCTGGGCTCGTCGGGAGCGATCGAAGCCATCGCCACGGTGCTCTGCCTTCTCGACGGACAGGTCTATCCGGCGCCCGGCGACAGCGACCTCGACCCGGAGACCCCGGCCCGCCTGGTGCTGGGCGGGCCGCTTCGGATCGAAGGGGAGCCGGGCCGGGAAGGGGTCGCGCTCTCGACCAGCTTCGGCTTCGGCGGGGCGAACGCCGCGGCGGTCTTCGGCCCAGCGAGAGGGGCCCCGCCGGAGGGCGGGGAGGCGCGGTGAGCCAGGCCGTGGTGGTGACCGGACTGGGGCTCCTGGGGCCGTGGGGTGCCGGGCGGGAGGGCCTCCGCGCCGATCTCGCCGCATCGCGAGCCCGGCTCGGGCCGCTACCGCAGCCCGGGCTGCTGGAGACCCGCCGCGGGCTCGCCCCGCGCCCCAGAGTCTGCTGGGCCGGTCGGGTCGAGCCCGAGGCCGTCGCCCCCTGGCTCCCGCCCGGCGCCGCCCGGCGGATGAGCAAGCCGTCCCGGCTGGCGGTCGCGGCGGCGCGGATGGCCCTGGCGGACGCCGGCTTCGGCACCGGCGCCGAAGACGAAGGCGGCTGGCGCGGGCTCGCCGAGGAGGCGGCCCTGATCCTCTCCACCAGCTACGGCCCGTCGTCGGTCAGCGAGGAGATGGAGGAGCAGATCCTCCTCGCCGGTCCCGAGGCGGCATCGCCTTCGCTCTTCGCCGAAGCAGTGGCCAACGCGCCCGCGGCGCAGGTCGCGCGCCTGACCGGCGCTCGCGGGGCCAACCTGACGGTGACCGCGCGCGAGGCGGGCCCGCTCCTCGCCCTCCGCCAGGCTGCGGCCGAGGTCGCCGCGGGCCGCTCCAGGGTGGCTCTCGCCGGGGTCGTGGACGAGCTCACGCCGCTCCTCCAGGGAGTGCTCGACCGCTTCGGGGCGCTCGCTCGGAGCCGCCGAGCCGCCGAGCCGCCGGTGGCTCGCCCGTTCGACCTGAAGCGGAGCGGCTTCGTTACCGGCGAGGGCGCGGTGGTCATGGTTCTCGAGGGCGCGGAGGCGGCCGCCCGCCGCGGGCGGACGGCCCTGGCGTCCGTGGTCGCGGCCGGTGCCGGCTTCGACCCGACGGCTCCCCGGACCGGCTGGGGGACCGGCCACCGGCGGCTCGGCGCCGCCCTCCACCGGACCCTCGAGCGGGCGGGCCTGGGGCCGGGCGCCGTCGACCTGATCGTCTCCGGCGCCTCTGGCTCGCGGGCCGGCGACCGGCTGGAGGCGCTCACCCTGCGCGCGGCCTGGGGCGACCTGCCGTTGCCGCCGGTGGTCGCCCCCAAGGGCGTCACCGGCGAGCTCGGCGGCGGCCAGCTCGCGGCGGCTCTGCTCGCCATCGGCGGCGCCTGCTTCGGCGCCTCCCCGGGGTTCCGGGAGCCCGACCCGGAGCTCGGTGTGCTGCCCTGGGCCGGGGGTCCCTTCCCGCGGCCGGTCCGGCGGGCGCTCCTGAGCGCGCTCGCGGTGGGGGGAGGAGCAGCCTGGCTGGTGCTCGAGGTGCCGCCGTGAGCCCGACCGCGGCTTCCGACGCCCGCGAGCGCGTCGCCTCCCTCCCCCACGCCCCGGAGAGCGGATGGTCGCGGCGGGTCCTCGGGCGCTTCCACGTCACCGGCATCTTCTGGTACCGGTTCCACGTCTGGGGGGTCGCCCACCTGCCCAGCTGGGCGTTGGTGATCATCCTCACCCCGTTCACCGCCTTCTTCTTCGTCGTGCTGCGCCGGATCCGCAGCGCCCTGGCCGCCAACCTGGTGCCGGTCCTCGGGCCGTGCGGCTGGCTCGAGCGCCAGCGGCGGATCTGGCTCACCATGTGGAACCATGCCTGGTGCAACTCGGAGCGCTACGAGCGGCTGGTCAGCGATCGAACGTTCGAGATCTCCCCGGAGGGGCTGGAGAACTGGCGCGTGGTGGCGGCCGGAGCCGGGGGCACCGCCGCGACGGGACTGGTCCTGGTCACCGCCCACGTCGGCGCCTGGGACGTGAGCTCGTTCCTGCCGGCGCTGGTCGAAGCGCGGCCGGTCCACGTGGTCCGGGAGCAGGAGAGGGACCTGGTGGCCCAGCAGTTCATCGAAGAGCTCTACGGCGGGAGGACGGTTGGCTCCTTCACCCTCCACTTCTCGCGCGACAATCCGGGGCTGGCCGGCCACCTCCTGGGCGCCCTCCGGCGCGGCGAGATCGTCGGCGTCCAGGGTGACCGCCCCTCCTCGACCGGCCGCGCCGTGGCGGTCGAGCTCTTCGGCCGCCCGTTCCCCCTACCCGCCGGCCCGGCAGCCCTGGCTCGGGCCGCCCGGGTCCCGATCGTCCCGGTCTTCTGCTTCCGCCAGGGCCGGCGCCGCTACCGCCTGGTCGTCCGCCCCCCGATCGACCCCGCCCCCACCGGCGAGCCCGAGGTCGACCGCGACCGGACCCTCCAGGCGCTGGCGAGCGAGATCGAATGGGCGATCCGCGAGCGCCCTCACCAGTGGTTCTGTTT